>JBILQA010000358.1:0-3098 GCA_044373535.1 Akkermansiaceae bacterium
GCTCGTCTACGCGGGGCTTGAGGAGTTCCGCGAGCACCTGGGCGGGCGGCTAACGGTTCTTTTGCTGCGCGACCTTGGCCGCGGCGAGGATGTCCATGAGATGGACGAGGAGATCCTCGACGAGTGCATCGAGGAGCTGCGCGAGCGGGTGCCGGTGGTGGCTTAGGAACGGTGGGATAGATCGTATAGGACTTATAAGACCTATTCCCAAACCCTCACCCGATGCTGCTGGCGCCGAAATACGGTGCCAAGGCGGCGGGGATGTGGATGGACCCGTCAGGCTGCTGGCATTGCTCAAGGATGGCGACAAACAGGCGCGGCAGGGCGGTGCCCGAGCCGTTGAGGGTGTGGCAGAACTTGTTTTTGCCGTCCTCGTCCTTGAAGCGCAGCTTCATCCGGCGCGCCTGGTAGTCGCCAAAGCTCGAGCAGCTTGAGACCTCCAGGAACTTCCCCTGGCCCGGCGCCCAGACTTCAATGTCGTAGGTTTTCGTCGAGCCAAAGCCGATGTCGCCGGTGCACAGCTCGATGACCCGGTAGTGCAGGCCAAGGCGCTGGAGGACCGCCTCGGCGTGGCCGGTGAGCTCCTCCAGGACGGCTAACGAGGTGTCCGGATGGACGATCTGGACGAGCTCGACCTTGTCGAACTGATGGATGCGGATGATGCCGCGGTTGTCGCGCCCGGCGCTGCCCGCCTCGCGTCGGAAGCACGGCGTGTGGGCGGTTAGCTTGATGGGCATCTCGTCGCGGCTAACAATCATGTCGCGGTACAGGTTGGTCACCGGCACCTCGGCGGTGGGCGCGAGGAACTGGGTTTGGTCTTCCAAGCCGTACATGTCGTGCTCGAACTTCGGCAGCTGGCCGGTCCCTTCCATGCACTCGCGCTTGATGATGTGCGGCACGTTGACCTCCTCGTAGCCGTGCTCGCGGGTCTGCAGGTCGAGCAGGAACTGGATGAGCGCCCGCTCGAGCCGCGCGCCCTGGCCGCGGTAGACGACAAACCCGCTGCCGGCAACGCGCACCCCGCCGTCAAAGTCGATGAGCCCGTGCTCGGCGGCGAGCTCGACGTGGTCTTTCGGGTTTTCAATGTTAGGCTTGGTCCCCCAGACGCGCACTTCCGGGTTGGCCGCCTCGTCGGCGCCGACCGGGCAAGCGGCGTGCGGGAGGTTGGGGATGGACATCAGCAGGGCGTGCTGGTGCTCGGCGGCGCTGTCGGCGGCCTCATCTAGCTGTTTGATCTTCTCGGCGATCCCCTTGACCTCAGCCTCGCCCGCCGAGCTGTCCTGCCCCTGGCCGCGCAGCGCGCCAATTTGTTTGGAAAGCTGGTTGCGCTGGCTTTGCAGTGTTTGCTTTTCGGTTTCCGCGTGGCGGCGGGTCTCGTCGCAGGCGAGCACCGCGTCAATGAGGGTCCAGGAGTCGCCGCCGCGGGCTTGCAGGCGTTGCTTGATGGCGGCGGGGTTTTCTCGGATGTCGCGGATGTCGAGCATGGGAATAACTGGTTGCTAGGCGCGGAACTTGCCCGCTCTGCGCGGAAAAGGGAACGCCAAATCGAGCGGAATGGGCGCGGCTTGGTTGTTAGAAGCCTACAGTGGCTCGCCGAGGAACGACTTCTCGCAGAGCTCGGCGTACTTGCCGCCCCGATCCAGCAGGTCGGTGTGGGTCCCTGACTCGATGACCTTGCCGCGCTCCAACACATAGATCCGATTGGCATTGCGGATCGTCGAGAGGCGGTGGGCGATGACAAAGGAGGTGCGGTTGCGCATCAGGGCGTCGAGCGCGGCCTGGATGAGGTGCTCGGTCTGGGAGTCGACACTGGCGGTGGCCTCATCCAAGAGCAGGATAGGCGGATCCTTGAGCAGGGCGCGGGCAATCGAGAGGCGCTGCTTTTCGCCGCCGGAGAGTTTCACGCCGCGCTCGCCGACGTTGGTGTCTAACTGCTCGGGGAGTTTGCGCACGAAGTCTGCGGCGTGGGCGGCGTCCAGGGCGGCCCAGATGTCGGCATCCGGGGCATTGCGGCGGGCGAGCTCCATGTTTTCGCGCACGGTGCCGTTGAACAGAAAGGGCTCCTGGGTGACGTAGCCGATCGAGGAGCGCAGGCTGGCCTTGGAGATGGAGTTGAGCTCCATGCCGTCGACGGTGATCGAGCCGGTGTCGTATTCGTAAAAGCGCGTCAGCAGCGAGACGATGGTCGACTTGCCCGCTCCGGTTGAGCCAACCAGGGCAATGGTCTCGCCGGGCTCGGCGTGGATGGAGACGTGGTCAAGGGTCGGCTTGTCGCCGTAGGAGAAGCTAACATTGGTTAGCTTGACCGCGCCGCAGACTGGCTTGGGCAGCGGGGACCCGTCGCGGGCGTGGACCTCGTCGTCGGTGTCGAGGATTTCAAAGACGCGGTCGCCCGCGGCACGCGCCGAGAGGAACATCTGGTTGAGCTGATGGAGGACGCGGACCGGCTCGTAGAAGAGGCTAATGAGGAGGAAAAAGGCGGTGAGCTCGCCGATCTGCATTTGGCCCTTGAGGACGAGGGTGCCGCCGATGCCAAGGACAAGCACAAAGCCGCAGGTGCTAACAAAGTTCATCCCCGGGCTGTAGGCCGCCCAGTAGCGCATCACGCGCAGCGTGGCGTGGCGCAGTTGGTCGCTGGCGCGGTTGAAGCGCCTGTGCTCCTCGGGCTCGGCGGCGTAGGCCTTGATTTGGCGGATGCCTGAGATGTTGTCGTGGAGAATCGAGTTGAGGTCGCTTGTCGCATCGCGCTGTGCCTTGTAGCGGTGGCGCGCGTTGCGCGAGTAGAGCCAGGCGCCGGTGGCTAACACCGGCAACGGCAAGGTCGCCCACAGGCCAAGGAACGAGTTGGTGTAGAAGAGCACGCCGCCGATGACGGCGATCTGCAGCACGGCTGTTAGTCCCTGTTCGACCCCGTCGATGAGGGCGCGCTCCATGGCGGTGACGTCCTCGATGACGCGTGTCATGATGTCGCCGGTGCGGCGGGTGTCGAACCAGTCCAACGGCAGACGCTGGATTTTGTCGTAAAGGTCGGAGCGGAGGTCGAAGATGACGCGCTGCTCGAAGATGTTATTGACGAGGATGCGGCCGGAATTGAGGAG
>JBILQA010000357.1:0-3098 GCA_044373535.1 Akkermansiaceae bacterium
CAAACGCGCTGAACTTTTGAAACCGTGGATCAATTTCCTGACCCGCAGGAGTGACCAAGGGAGCATCCGCGTCTTGATAGCTGGCCAAGGAGACCAGCGGGGCCGGCTGGGGAACGCGGACGGGCACCACGGTCAGAAGCACAAGCGCCAAAGCAAGAACCAGAACAAAGATAAGCGAGAAGCTTTTCCACTTAAACATTGGCCAGGCTCCAAAGGCGGTGGGGCTAGAAATCCAGGTAGATTTCCGTGCGGCGGTTGACCCGGCGGCCTTCAGGATTGTCCGATCCATCGTCCAGAACATTCGGGCGCCGCGGCTGGCTAGCCCCTGCCGCACGGGTTTGCACCTGCGCGGGATCGACGCCACGGGTCGCGAGAAATTCCTTCACTGCCACCGCCCGTTTAGACGACAGGCTTGTGTTGTAGGGATCGGCGCCCTTGGCGTCGGTGTGGCCACTGATGGTGAGCTTCTTGCCAACATCGGCGCGCAGCAGCAGGGAGACGATCTCCAGCTGGCGCTCGGTCCGCGGGCTCAGCGAGGCTTCATCGAAGCCGAAATAAAGCACCAGGGTATCTCCGCCCTCTGGATTGCGCACCAAGGGGGTATAGTAGGCATCGCCGCCGGCCACCCGCTTGGCATACTCGGAAAGCATCTCATCAAGATTCAGATCCGTGATGCGCCAGCTGCGGGTGCCATCCGGGTCATTCAAGTTCAGGGAGAACTGCGCAGCGCGCGAGCCATCGGCGGCCTCAATATTGGCCAGATAGCCAACCATGTCAGGCCGCACAAACACGGCGCGCAGCGGCTTCTCGCGGCGCAGGCGGTACTCGCCTTCCTCAAACAAGATGCACAGCGCCGCGATCTTGGCGTCCGAGACCTTGCCTTTCTCCACAAAACTTTGAGCGCGAGCGAAGTTCTGCGCCAAGGTCGCCTGGATGAAGGCATCGGCGATGCCAAGGGCATCGGCTCCTACGGGCGCGCCCTGCGCAACCTCACCTGCGACAGGCGGCAAGACCACGCGGCCAACCCTCCAGCCGCCGGGCTTCTTGATGAGATCGAGAAATATCCGTTGATCATCAGCCGCGCCTTCAGCGTTGAGCGACCAGCGGGTCTCCTCGTTGAGCTTGAGCTCACCAACCTCCGAAAATGGAAGCAGCGGATGGAGCCTGAACGGTTTTTCCACGGCCAATTGGCGCAGCCGCTCAAGCGCGCGATCATCCAAGGCATCACGGCCAATCAGGCGGGTGACACTTGCAATGTCGCCGCGTTCCAAGGCGCGGCCAATTTTCTCGACGAGCTGAGCGGGATTGGGGACTTCCACGCCAAGACCGAGATCGGCAAGGATTGCCGCATCCGTCTGTTCAACCGGTGCGGGGTTGATGGGCGCCCCCTGCGCCACGGGCGCATCCAGCGCCTTGTCGGCAACCGGCGCCGCCAACGGCTTCGGGGCCGATTGCGCCTTCAACAAAAGAACCACCACCACCACGCTGAGCACCAAGGCAACGCCGATGACGATGAGGGGAATCCGGGAACGAGAGCGATCCATAACTGACATCTTTCTAAACCATCCAATCCGCCGCGCAAAGCACCAGCATCAGTAGAATTAGGAATCCACGCTTACTTGCGCGCGTTGTTGATCGTCTGCGCGACTGGCGGGATGCTCACGCGGAAATTCTGCGCGCCGCGGCGGACCAGCAGGGTCGTCGGCTGGGCGGCGGCCGAGGTGGCGAGCTGCTGGGTGAATTCCTGGTTGGTTGTCACCGGCTGCTGGTTGATGGCAATGATCAAGTCACCCGACTGAAGGACTTTGGCGGCACTGCCCTCGGGCGCCACGGAGGTGATGACAACGCCGCGAAATCCGCGCAGACGCTCCTCGATGGTCAGGTCGCGCGCCTCAACGCCGATGGCGCTGAGGATCTTTGCTTGCGCCTCGGCGTTGGCCGCCGCAGGGCCGCTGAGCTTGGCAGCCGCGCCGGCGCTGCCCGCTTCGGAGATAACGGCGCGCAGGGTCTGCTTGCTACCGGCGCGCCAGATTCCGAGTTCCACCGGGGTTCCCGCGCGGGTCCGCTGGACGAGGCCAAGGAGGTGTCGGCTGCCGCGGATGTCCTCGCCGTTAAAGGTGATGATGACGTCCTTGACAGCCAAGCCGGATGCTTCGGCGGGCGAGTCACGCGCGACCATGCCGACGACGGCTCCGGCCTCGCCCGTGAAGCCAAGCTCCTCACGCCACGCTGGGGTGAGGTCCTCGACGCCGACGCCAAGGAACCCGCGCACCGGCCGGCCGGACTGTAAGATGGCCACCAGGGAGTCCTTCACGTCATTGGCGGGGATGGAGAACCCGACGCCTTGGAAGCCCGGGTTGGCGCGGTCAGGGGCAAAGATGGCCACGTTGATGCCAATGATTTCACCGCGAAGGCTGACGAGCGGACCGCCGGAATTCCCCGGATTGATGGCTGCATCGGTCTGGAACAGATCGCGTTGGGTGTCTGAAAGCGACCGGTCCCGGGCGGACAAGATTCCCTGGGTCACGGTTTCGCCCAGGCCGAATGGATTGCCGACAGCAAATACCATCTGGCCCACCTGAGCGTTGTCCGAGTCCCCAAACTTCAATGGCTTAAACGGCCCACCGCCCTCGATCTTGAGCACCGCGATGTCGAGCACCCGGTCCTCGCCGATCACCGCGGCCGGGTAGGTTTTGCCATCGTGCAGGGTTACCTGAAGTTGCTGTTTGTCAGCGATGACGTGATAGTTGGTCACCACGTGGCCTTCAGCCGTGACAATCACTCCCGAGCCTTGCTCCTGCACGGGGAGCTGGCGCAGACGCGGCTGACCCCAGGCATCAAACTGGCGCACCGTGCGGATCCCCGCCGTGTCAATGCTGACCACGGAGGGAACCACCGCATGGGTAAGCCGCGCGTACTCGTTGTTGAGCCGCGAGAGGAGCTCGACATCCTCAAGATTCAACGGCGGCGCATCCGGCAGGGTGAATACCTCGGGCCGCCCTCCGGCATTCTCAGAAGCGCCGCCCGACCCGAGCAGCCCAAACAGCCCCCGGCCCGCGAGCGCTGAGCGCAGCGCATAGACGGCCAGAAACGCAGCC
>JBILQA010000087.1:0-8838 GCA_044373535.1 Akkermansiaceae bacterium
GGTTCGGGCTCTTCAGCGCTCAAGGGACATTTCCTTGAGCTTGCGCTGCAAGGTCCTGCGGCTGATCCCCAGGAGCTCCGCCGCTTGCGTCCGGTTCTCTCCCGCACGCGCGAGAGCGTTCCGGATCGCCCGTGCTTCAAGCGCATGCAAATTCAATTCCACTAACGGTTCAAGGGCGATTTTCCCCGTCTCCTCGACAACCACCCGCCGCGGCTCCTGCAGAAACGCCGGCAAATGGCGCAATTCGATCGCCTCGGAATTGCTCATCACCACCCCGTGCTCAATGGCCGTGCGCAGCTCACGCACGTTCCCCGGCCACCCGTAGCCCCGCAGCTGCTCCAACGCCGCATCGCTCAGCGGCTTGACCGCACGCCCGTTCTCCTTGGCAAATTCCTCCAAAAACCTCTGCGCCATGAGCACCACGTCCTCCGCCCGCGCACGCAGCGGCGGCATCTCAATCCTCACCACATTCAGACGAAAATACAGATCCTCCCGAAACTCCCCGCGGTCCACCTGTTCGCGCAGACTCCGGTTGGTCGCCGCGATCACCCGCACGTCAACCTTCACCGGCGTGTTGGATCCTACCCGCTCAACCGTCCGCTCGGAAAGCGCACGCAGCAGCTTCACCTGCGTCGCCGCGTCAATCTCGCCAATCTCGTCGAGAAAAAGCGTCCCGCCGTCCGCCTGCTCAAAGCGACCGATCCGCCGCTGCGTCGCCCCCGTGAAGGCCCCTTTTTCGTGACCAAACAACTCACTCTCTAACAGTTGTGCCGACAGCGCCGCGCAGTTCACGATGACCAGTTTGCCCTTTGGCCGCCCGCTGAGGTGATGGATCGCGTGGGCGACGAGCTCCTTTCCGCTGCCGGATTCGCCCTCGATGAGCACCGTGGCGCGGGTCGGCGCGACCTGTTCGATCATCTCAAACACGCGCTGCATCGGCGCGGAGCGGCCAATCAGACGGTCCAACCCGTAGCGCTCGCCCACCTGCCGCTTGAGCTGGTTGTTCTCCTCCTCCACGCTGCGGCCCCGCGCCGCGCGCTTCAATAAAAGCTCCACCTCGTCGAGGTTCAGCGGCTTGGTCACAAAATGCCACGCTCCGCGGCGCATCGCCTCCACCGCCGTGTCCACCGAGCCATACGCCGTCATCATCAGCGCCACTGGCGGCCGCCCCAGCCCCAGCGCAAAATCCAACACCTCCATCCCGCTGTCCCCGCCTAACCGAAGATCGGTTAACAGCAGGTCGATCGGCTCACTCTTGAGAATCGCCACTGCCTCGGCCTTGTCCGCCGCGGTGTACACGTCAAAGCTCTCCTCCATCGCGCTGCGCAGCCCCTCGCGCGTCGCCTTCTCGTCATCCACTATCAGCAGCGTCGGTTGCATCGGTTCTATCTTATCCAAGTTCCACCTCGATGACGGCCGGCTCGGCCTCCATGCCCAGCAGGCGCACATTCTTCTCCGCCCGCGGCAGGTAGAGGATCACCCGCGTCCCGGCGCCCGCCTCGCTCTCGATCTCCATCTCGCCGCCGTGCTCGCGCACAATGCGCCGCACAATGAGCAGCCCAAGGCCCGTGCCCGACGCCTTGGTTGTCAGATAGGGCTCAAACAACGCGCCCATCACCTCCGGGGCGATCCCGCTGCCGTTGTCCGCCACGGTGATGATCACCTCATAGTCGTTGGCCCGCGTCGCCACCTCGATGCGCCCCTCGCTTGCACGCAGTGACTGGTAGGCGTTGCTGATCAAATTGTAGAACACCTGGCGCAGCTGGTCGCCATCCACCTCAAGCTCCGGTAGCCGGTCGGCAAAATCCAGGCTCACCTGGATGTTGCGGCTCGCCAGCTCCGGCTCCAGCAGCCGCAGCGTCTCCTCAATGAGCGCGTGCAGGCTCTGGCGCGAGCGCTGCGGCACGCTTGGCCTAACCGCTGCTAGAAATTGCTTCAGGATCGTGTCCAGCCGGCGGATCTCCCCGCGCGCGGTCGCCAGGTGCTCGCCCAGCCCGGCCTGCTCGGCGGCCCCCAGCTTGCGCAGCTTGCGGTCCAGCAGCTGCAGGTGGATGTCCATCGAGTTGAGCGGGTTGCCAATCTCGTGGGCGACCCCCGCGGCCAGCAGCGTCAGCGCGTTGAGCCGCTCGCTCTCGAGTGTCTCCTCCGCCTGGCGCCGCGACTGGGTGATGTCGCGCACCAGCATGACGTAGCCTAACTGTTCATCGGCCGCCTTGCCCGAGTCGGCGATGGGCGCCAGATAGAAGTTCAAAAACCGGTTTTCCGGATAGAACACCTCCATGTCGCGCGAGACCACCTTGCCCGGCTTGGCCAGGGCCGCCCAGTCGAGCCCGCGGACCTGCGCGGCGAGCCGCTGGCCGACCGCCTTGCCCGCATCCAGCCCGAAAAACCGGCACGCCGCCTGGTTGACAAAGGTGATCACCCCGTCGGGATCGAGCACCACCACCCCCTCGCGCAGCGCCTCAAACACCCGCTCCAAGAACCCGCGCTCGCGCATCAGCCGGAACATCAGCCGCTGCACCTCGCCCGGATCCACCCGGTCTAACCGCGCGATGAGCTTCTCCAAAAACCCGGACTTCATCTCAGTTACTTTGTTGGAACCCGCGCGCCGGGGTGCTTTCCTTGCGCCATGGCCGACAGCTCAATCCCTCCCGCCAGCCCGCTGATCATCGTGTTAACCACGTTTCCGGAAGCCGAGCAGGCGCGACAGATTGGCACAGCGCTGATCGAACGCCAACTTGCCGCCTGCGTCAACCTCCTGCCCGGCATCACCTCAATTTACCCGTGGCAGGGCCAAATCGAGGAATCTCCGGAAACCCTCGCGCTCATCAAGACCCGCCGCGACATCCTGCCCGCCCTCGAAGCCGCCCTCACCGCGCTGCACCCCTACACCACCCCGGAATTCCTCACCCTTGCCCCCGAATCCGCCTCCAGCGCCTACCTCGCCTGGGTCCTCGCCGCCACCAGCTGCCCACAGCGATAAGGTGCAGGAAACCAAGGATCCGTCTGATCCGAACGATCTGACCGATCTAAACCGCAAACCTGCTCCTGGTCCGGCCAACATTTCGCCTTCCCGCGTCCCCCCAGCCCCCCCAAGATCCCTGCAATGTCGCTGACCCCCGCCGGAAAAGGAGTGCTCTCCGCAGGCGTCGCATTTTCCATCTGGGGGATCCTGCCGCTTTACTGGAAGGCCTGCTTCAGTTTTGCCCCGGCCAGCGCGCTGATTGCCCACCGGACGCTCTGGTCCCTGCTGGTCCTCGTCCCGATTGTCTGCTGGCGCGGCCGGGTGCCGGAGATCGCCGCGGCCCTGCGCCAACCGCGCCTGGCCGCCTGGCACCTGCTCTCCGGCACGCTCTTGGCCAGCAACTGGCTCCTCTACGTCTGGTCCACCCTCAACGAGCGCATCATCGAGGGCGCCCTTGGCTACTACCTCAACCCCTTCCTCTCGATGGTCCTCGGCTACTTCTTCTTCCGCGAGCGCCACTCGCCCGGGCAAAAGGCCGCGATTGCCCTGGCGATGGCCGGCGTCGCCCTGCAATTCGTTGCCGTCAAGGGTGTCCCATGGCTGGCCATCGCCCTCGCCGTCACCTTTGCCTTCTACGGCCTGGTGCGCAAACGCGCCCCGCTTGGCGCCCTCTCCGGGCTGTTTTTGGAAACTCTCATCCTTGCTCCGGTCGCCGGGCTCTTCCTCTGGCTCGGCACCAGCGCCGCCACCACCCACGCCACCGCCCAACACCTTCCGCTGCTCGCCACCACCGGCATCGTCACCGTCATTCCACTCCTCTGCTTCGCCAATGGCGCACGCAACCTCCGCCTCACCACCGTGGGGATCCTCCAGTTCATCGGCCCCACCTGCCAACTCCTCATCGGCTGGCTCATCTACCACGAAGCCATGCCCCCCCTGCGCCTCGCCTCCTTTGCCCTCATCTGGGCCGCCATCGCCCTCTACGCCCTCAGCGCCCTCCGCGCCCAACCCGCCTCCTGTTGTTAGACTCAATCCAGGCATGAACCGACTCGGCTCCGCTGCCCATGGCGATCCGCTCAAGATCATCTCCGTACACTTCCCAGAACTCCGCACCGATGGTCCAATACCGGCTACGTTTGAGTAGTTCGGTCTTTCTTGAAGAACCGTGCGGTGACCGACCAGAGCACCCAAAGGCTTGCGAAGCCGTAGAGAGCCGCAGCGATAAGCATCGCGATGACCTCGGGATGCTCGCCAATTTTAACCTCGCCAGCAATCAGGGGAACCAACCTCGCTCCGAGGAGCCATAGCGCACCAATCCCGGAGGGACCGAAATACAGCCATACTCCCCAGAAAATAATTGGCTTTGTGCCCAGATCAACCGGAGGTGGATAGGAAGCGCCCATCACGGTTCCCATCTCCCATGGTGCTGTCGATGCGAACTCGTCAAGCGGCACCCCACATTCTCTACAACGAGAATCCGCAAAGCCGTTTACCTCCCCGCACCGAAGGCAAATGATTTCTCCAGGATCCTGATGACCAGATGCTTCCATGAACGGGTTTGATGTTTTTACTGCGGCGTCTCCGGTCTCCTTTGCTCACTCTTCTGGTACAGGGAAGAAAATCCGATCAAAATCATGGCGATCCCACACGCAGGAAGAACAGCGCCTGGTCGCGCAAGCAGCTACTCGTAATGGCTCCAAAGCCTGAGGATCTTGACGGCTTTTTGCTCCTCGATGACCTGGTAAACGAGGCGGTGCTGGATGTTGATGCGGCGGGAAAACGCTCCCTTCAGATCGCCGATGAGCGCCTCGAACGGCGGAGGGTTGGCGAAGGGATCCGCGCGAATAAGCGCAAGCAACTTCTGCGCCCTGGCGGCAAGCGGCGATCCCTTCAGCTTGTGCGCGTCCTTTCTCGCCTGTCGGGTGAAGAAAAGCGTGTAGCTCACAGGTCAATCTCCCGGCTGCACTCCTCGGTCGGCTCGCTCATGCCCGCGAGAATCGAGTCCCGCATCCCCGGAATGCTCACCAAATGCAAGGTTTCCTGAATCGCTCGCCAATCTGCCTCGGCAAGCAACACGGCGTTCCCCCGTTTGCCAGTGATCTGGACTGGCTCGTGGTCCAAAAGGGCCGAATCAATGATCCGGTACAAATCAGCCCTCGCCGTGGTGGCGCTGATGGTCTTCATGCCATGAACGTACGGAATCACGTCCGCCCCGCAAGGCGAATTCACCGGAATGAAAGCGCTCAGCTTAGCGGTGGAAAATCATCCCTCCGGAGCCAGCCTCAGCGCAGGAACGCCTCGTGCAGCCCGCCGTCGACGCTGATGATCTGCCCGGTGGTTTTCGCCAGGGCGGACGATGCTAGCAGGTAGGCAGCCTCCGCCTGGTCCTCCGGGGTGACCGGCACTTTCGTAAGTGTCCGTTGGGCATAGAAGTCGGCAAGCCGGTCGCGCAGGCTCTCGGTGTCCTCGGATTCGGCGTAGGGAAGATCATACTTGGCCAGCGAGGCGATGACGCGGTCGCGCGGGAACATCGCGCTGCCCTTGACCACGGTGGCCGGAGCCAGGCCGTTGACGCGGACCAGCGGGGCCAGCTCGACAGCGAGCTCGCGCACGAGGTGGTTGGCGGCGGCTTTGGACGTGTCGTAGGCGAGGCTGCCCTTTTTTGCCACGGCGGCGTTGACGCTGGTGGTGATGACCATGGCCCCCTTGAGCCCCTGCTCCTTCCAGATCCAGCGGCTCTCGTCGGCGATCAAAAACGGCCCGGTGACATTGACGTCAAACGTCAGCGCCCACTTCGCGTCGGGGATATTCCCGGCGGTGTCCGGGGCGACAAAGATCCCCGCCGTGACGATGATCTGGTCAATCCCGCCGTAGGCCAAGATCACCGTCTCATACATCCGGCGAATGCTTGCCCGGTCTGTCACGTTCACCGCCACTCCGATCGCCGGCCCGCAGCCGGAAACTCCCGAGCCCGCCACCCCGATGCCGCGGCCGTACTGGGTTGTTAGCTCAGCGGCTGTCGCCTCCGCCGCCTCCAACCCAAGGTCGGCGCAGACGACGTGGGCGCCCTCCCGCGCCACCCTGTGAGCCACGGCCTTGCCGATCCCGCTGCCGGCACCGACCACGACGACCACGTTGCGCTCAAACTCCTTCTCCTTGGGCATGCGCTGCAGCTTTGCCTCCTCCAGCGCCCAGTACTCGATGTCAAATGCCTCCTGCTGCGGCAGGGCAATGTACTCGCTGATCGCCTCCGCCCCGCGCATCACCTCCACCGCGCAGGTGTAAAACTCCGCCGTCACCCGGCTCTCGCTCTTGTTCTTGCCAAACGCGATCATCCCAATCCCGGGAATCAAAATAACCGTTGGATTCGCGTCGCGCATCGCCGGCGAGCCAGGACGCTTGCAGGCGTCATAATACCTGGCGTAATCCGCCCGGTAGGCGGCCAGCCCCTCCGTTAGCATGGCGCGCAGCTGCGCCACGCCCCCCGTCTGCGGGTCCCACGCCACGTAGAGCGGCTTGATCTTGGTGCGCAGGAAGTGGTCCGGGCAGCTGGTGCCCAGCTCCGCGAGCCGCGGCGCGTCCACCGAATTCACAAACCGCAGGATCCCCGCGTCGCTCTGGACCGTGGCAATGCAGCGCTTCCGCCCGCTTACCTGGCCGCGCAACCACGGCAGCAGCCCAACAAGAACCGCGTTGCGCTGCTCCTCGCCGAGCGAATCACACCGCGCGCCGCCAAACGTCAGCTCGCCCTGGTTGTTGGCCTCGATGTACGCCGCCGCCTTTTCTATCAGCTCAAGCGACAGCCCATAGCACTCCTTGTCGTCATCCGCCCAGTTGATCAGCCCGTGCTGGCCCATGATGAGCCCCTTGTACCCGGGATTCCGGCGGCACTCCTCCTGCATCACCAACCCAAGGTCAAACCCCGGCCGCTGCCACTTCACCCAGCCGACTTCCCCGGCGTAGATCTTCTCTGTTAGCTCCTGCGAGTCCCGGCACGCCGCAATCGAGATCGCCGCGTTCGGGTGCGTATGGTCAACGTGGCGGGCCGGCACAAAGCTGTGCAGCGGGGTGTCGATGGATGACGGCCGCGGGTTGAGGTTGAACGTCGCATGGCTGTAGTTGGCCACCATCGCATCCTCCAACGCGCTCTTCACCCCCTTCTCGCCCGCCTGCTCCCATACGCCCTGCAGGCCCATCAGCTTCTCCTGGTAGAGCGACGAGAAGTTCTCCCGCTTGGCCGTGCGCAGGTCCCCGCCGGACCCCTTGACCCACAAAACCTCCACCTGCGCGCCGGTGAGCGGGTCGCTCTCCACGAGCTTGGCTGAGGTGTTGCCACCTCCGGTGTTAGTGATACGCTGGTCGGCGCCGAGAATGTTGGATCGGTAGACCAAACGATCCACCTCACTCATCGCATCAGCCTTCGCATCGTCCCAGAGATACTCTACGTACAAGAAATTCGGCTTGTTCATCAGCCACGCCAGCCTGCAAGCCGATCGCCCGGATGAGAAGCGAAATCCCCCAAAACCAAGCCAATTCCCACATTTTCCCAAATCGCGTCCCTGCCCACCGCCATGCTCGCCGCCAAACGCCACCTTGAAATCCTCCGCTGCCTCGAAGAGCGCGGCACCGTGCGCACCACCGACTTGGCCGCCGAGTTCAAGGTCGCCGAGGAAACCATCCGCCGCGACCTTGACCGCCTGCACGAGACCGGCAGCGTGGTTCGGCTCCACGGCGGCGCCCGCTCGCCGGACTTCGGCAAGCGCGAGATCCACCGCGACGAGCGCGAGCGCCACTTCCTTGACGAGAAGCGCGCGATTGCCGAGGCCGCCCTTGGGCTCATCAAAGATGGCGAGACGCTGCTCATCGACGCCTCGTCAAGCGCCCTGCAGCTTGCCCGGCTGCTGCCCGCGCAGCGCCGCGGCTTGAAGGTCGTCACCTACTCGCTGGTGGTTGCCAACCTCCTTTCCACCTGGGGGGAGATCGAACTCATCCTCCTTGGCGGGCGCTTTGACCCCACCAGCGGGTCGTTTCTCGGCCTGCAAACGCTCGAGGCCCTCGGCTCCCTGCGCATCGACCGCGCGTTCTTCTCCTGCAAGGGCATCGACCCGGAGCGCGGCCTCAGCGAGGCGCGCGAGGACCATGCCCAACTCAAACGCGCATTGTTAGCACAAGCCGAGCAGCGCGTGCTGCTAGCCGACCACACCAAGTTCGGGGTCCGGTCTAACTTCTTTTTTGGCGACCTGACGCGCATCAGCGCGCTCGTCACCGACAAGAAAACCCCCGCGGAGCACATCGCGGGCCTGCAGGCACGCGGCACGCAGCTCATCCAAACCCCCTGATCCAAGCGATGAAGACCTATCTTGCCGTGGATCTCGGCGCCAGCTCGGGCCGCGTGATGGCTGGCCGCTATGACGGCAAGCGCCTCACCCTTGAGGAAATCCACCGCTTCGAAAACACCGGCGTGGAACTCCCCGGCGGCAGGTTTTGGGATATCCTCGGCCTCTTCCGCTGCGTCACCGAGGGGCTGCGCCTCGCCGTCGAGCGCTTCGGCGACGAGGTCACCAGCATCGGCATCGACTCCTGGGGCTGCGACTTTGCCCTGCTCAGCGCCGATGGCCGCCTGCTTGGCCTGCCGCACCAGTACCGCGACCCGCGCCACCTCGGGATGGCCGCTGAAATGGCGCGCCGCATTCCGCCGCAGCAGGTCTTCGAGTCCACCGGCTTGAGCGCCAACTTCTATAACAGTTCGGTCCATCTGTTGGCCGAGGCGCTGCGCGGCTCGCCGATGCTCGCGCAGGCTGACCGCCTGTTGTTCATCCCGGACCTGCTCGCCTACTGGCTAACGGGCAAGATGGCCGTCGAGCGCAGCATCG
>JBILQA010000059.1:0-10545 GCA_044373535.1 Akkermansiaceae bacterium
GACGAGCGCCAGGTCGTGCTCGCTCCATGTCTTAGCAATCGCAGCCTTGACCCACTTGCCGTTGACCATGCACTGGAGGCTCTTGGCGCCCTCGACTTCGCTGGCCTTGGTGAGCAGCCATCCATCGGCGGTGATGGCCGTCGCAAAGCAGCGGAGAACCTTGGGTTTTTTGCTGTCGCGCAGGGCAAAGGTGGCTTTGGCCGCTTTCAGGCTGCCGACACGATGGGCGTCGAGCATACCGGCGAATTGCTTGTTGAGGTTGCCTTGAATTTCCGGATCGGTCGCGGTGAGCAGGCTGCCAAGTTCGGAAACCCCCTCATAGAAGAATCCATTATTCTCGTCGGCGTTCTGTTCCTCCATCATCTGGAGCAACGCGCGCGGCTTGGCATCCTTGATTTTCGCTTCGGCAATGCCGTGTTTGACGAGCAACTCGCCAAGGACCCGCGTCACCCCGCTGAGGTCGAGCTCAAGCACAAGCTCCTCGCCCATCCGTTTTTCCAGCTTGGCGAACTCCTCTCGCAGGATGTCGGCGAGGACGATTTTTTCGCGCTTTTTCCTCTCGGTCTTCGGCTCATCGGCGTCGGCGGGCGAGGTGGCCTCTTCCGTCCGCTCGACGAGTTCAGCCTCGGAGATTAAGGTCAGCGACGCTTTGGCTGCGGCCGCCTCACGGATATAGTCGATTTCCACCGTGGCGCCGGGCTTTGCCTCGCTGAGTTTTCCGCGGAGTTGGTCGACATTTTCCACCTTGGCCCCGGCGATGGCGACAATCCGGTCACCTGGCTTCAGGCCCGCGGCGGCGGCCGGGGAATTCGGGCGCACCTCCACAAGTGCCGCGCCATCCTGAGAGTTCGGGTCGAGGACCGCGCCAAGGACCGCGCGCTTCGGGTCTCCGCCGCCTTCCCCGGAGAGTCGGCCCCAGCGCTTGCCGGCCAGCAGTTTGTCCCAGTCGTTTTTGGCCGCGTTCACCGGGGCGTCGCGATTGAACGATAGATCCGTGGAAATCGACGAGTGGATGCCGATGATTTTGCCGTCCAAGTCGAACAGCGGACCGCCAGAATCGCCGCCGACCAAGGTGCAGTCGCTAACCAGGAACCCGCCTTGGTTCTTCATGTTGATCCGGCCGATGCGCACGGGCGGGGTGCGCCGCAGGTCGAAGCCGCCCGGGTGGCCCATGGCCACGACGTCGCTGGTTTCCTCAAGCTTGTCGGAATCACCGAGCTCAATGAAGGGATAGTTCCCGGGGACCTCGATCTTAGCTAAGCTGACGTCCCGGTCGTAGTTGGCTCCTAGAACCTTGCATTTCACGCTGCGGCCATCGGGGAAAATCACCGTCATGTTTTCATTGCCCTTGGTCACGTGGGCCGCAGTGAGAATGAGGCCATCGGCGGAAACAATCGTTCCCGACCCTGCGCCTGGGACGGATTCCCCCATCAGCGAGACGACCGTCGGCATGTTGCGTGCCACCATGGCCTGCACCTTCGCCTCCTGCGCCTTCATTTCCGCAACCGTTGCGGCCTCGGCAGCGGCCGTCGCCAGCGCCATAACCAGTACAAGCGCGCCAAGATGCCGGGTGATTTTCATCCTCTCTTCCTGAAGGGATTGGACCACGGTGCAAGCAATATTTCCCCGCTGGACGGCGGCTGCCTGCTGCCGCTTTCTCCCCGCAGCCTGCTGGGGAAGCCACCGAGAAGCCAAGAAAAAGCCCAATGCTTGCTCGTCCTACTTTGCGGGCACCTGGTGGACGGTGTGGTAGATCGCGCCGATGACTTCCTTGCCGTCCGTGGTTTCCAGGTCGTAGCCGAGTTTCATCTGCATGGCGGGCGCGAGCGTCGGGATGTCGAGCATCACGGATTTGCCGTCGGCGAGGAGGTGGGCGGCGGCCACTTCCACCTTGTCGTGAACAGGTTCGGACCCCTTGGATTCCTTTTCCAGGGCGTTCTTCTCGCGCTCGGCATCCGGCTTGTCGATCGAGAACTCGCCCGACCCGTATTGCTTGCAGTAGATATACTTCCAGCGCTCGATCGAGTAGCTCTTCGGGTCCTCTGCGAGCTCCTTGTCCAGAGCGACCTCAAACCCGATGCGGATCCCGCCGGAGACGACCTCGAGCTTGTTTGGGATGAGGATCGGCTTGTCGTTGAAGCGGATGCGGTGGAATGCGCAGTCGGTGGAGGCATTCGTCTGCCAACCGCGGAAGCCAAGCAGGTAGGCGCTGCCATCCGGATGGAAGCGCGACCGCTGGGCTGAGGACTTGATGTTCACGGGGATGCGCACCACGCCGCCTTGCACTTGGGCGCCGCCAAGGTCCTGTTTAAGCACCCGGTAGAGGGTTGACTGGCCATAGGACAGATGGATGAGCTCGCCGGCTTGGAGGCCAAACTTGGCGGTTTCCGGCACCCAGACTTGGCCGCCGCCGGAGTTGTCCACGCTCATCGGCAGGTAGCACAGCGGTTCCCGGATCGGACCGGTGACCCCTTGGCGGGTGGCTTCCACCCCAAAAAATGCCGGCGCGTGGCCAGCGGGCAGGTAGTTCACCTTGCAGGCGGGCACCCAGGTGCCTTCGTTTTCCCCGGTGGTGATTTCGCCATTCGGGCCGACTCCCATCCCTCCGGGCGCGCGCAGGCCTGTGGCGATGACGTCAAACTTGCTGCCATCCTTGGAGATACGGGCAACGATGCCGTTGTGCGGGACCACCTCGCTGAACCCCCGGCCGCCGGACTTCACCGGGCCCGCCTTGGCAAAATAGAAGTTCCCCGCCTTGTCGGTTTGCAGGTCAAAGGCAAACTCGTGGAAGGAATTGGTGATGATGACATCGCGGTTGAACGTCAGGTAGTCGTCCGCCTCGCCGTCGTTGTTGCGGTCATGCAAGGTCAGGAGTTGGTCGCGGCCGTTGACGTAGATGACGTCGCCGACGATTTTCAAGCCCAGCGGTTCAAACAAGCCTGTGGCAAACCGATTCCAGACCAGCTTCGACCAATCGCCCTTGAGGCCCGAGACGATCCAGACGTCGCCTTCCCAGGTGCTCAACGCGGCGCGGTCACCATCGGAGAAAAAGTCAAACGCGCCAAAGCGGACGCCTGCTTGGTAGGGGTTGCCACCCTGGCTTGGCGGCAAGGTCACACTATCGACTAGCCACGGGTCGCTGCCAGCGGCCACTTCGCCCTTGGTTTCAAAGCGCTCTGGATAGAGCCCAACCCCTGGCTTGGCCACTTCGGCCAGTGAGCGCGCAGCCGGCCAACTCGCCACGGCCTTGGCAAAGGCATCGGGCTTTTCCGCGCTGATAAGGATCTTCACCGCGGTGGCATTTGCCGCAGGAAAGCGGGCAATGAGGTTTTCACCCTCAACTGTCAATTTCGCGCCCGCGGGGCCGCTCAGGGCAATGGCGGTCGGGTGGTCACCCTTGGCCGTAGCGCTGCGCGCGTCGGCTGCGAGATCCCAACTGCCCGGGTTTGACGCGAGCTGTGCAAGAAGTTCGCTCTTGTTGGCGGTGATATTCAAGGTGCGGGCAAGCGCCTCGACCCCCTGGCTGTTCTCGAGGCTCACACTCTCTAGAACCCCCGCGCCATGAACGCTGTAGTCCAAGACCACCTGGCTGCCGTGGCGATGATGTCCCTTGAACGCAATGTGCGGGTAGTTGCCATGGCCCTTGATGGGGCGCTTGTCGGCAAATTTGCCATCGGCAGTTGCCCAACCCGGACCCGTGGTGGTGGCAAACAGGAATGACTCCTTGTTGTTCAACTCGTTCTGCTTCCCGTGCTTGGCTGCCCACGGCGTGTTTAGCAGGTTGAGCCCCTTGTCGGTCGCGGTGACCAACTTGCCCGCCTCGGTGTCGAAAAGGACCACGAATTGGGGGTTTGGCGACGGCCGCATGACGATGCCTTTCAACGCGTCGGAGCGATATTTGGCGTTATAGTGGTCGCCGAAGGTTTGGTAGAACGCTGGTCCCATGTCCATCTTGTCATACCATGGGGTGTCCTTGACGCTCAGTTTCGCATGGTAGCTGGCCAGCAGCCCGCGCGAGTAGCCCGCCTCGGCAAACACCTCGGTGAAACTTGCGTCGTCAGGCCATTCGATGACCGAGATCTTCCGGTAGCGCGTTGCCGAGCTGTCATCATGGTTTTGCAGGCCAATGAAGCCGGCGACATCACCGCGGCCGGCTTGCGCGCGGAATAGGTTGATGAGCTCGCCATTGAGAACCACGGAGATCCACGGGCCGACGGCAGTGATCTCCAAGTCGTTCCAGTCCCCATCCTTGCGCAGCGGAATGTGGCTTGGCGCCTGAAGGTCATAGATGGACCCGGTGCCCGTCACGTTTGCCTCGGTGCCGGAAACCTGAACCTCGTAGCCATTCTTGATGGCCACCCCAGGGTCATCCCCTGGATTCGGGAAGCGGATGAAAATCCCCGAGTTCCACTTCGGATCATCCCAGCTGAATTGTAGTTTGAGTGTGAAGTTGCGGTACTGCTTGGCCGGATTCCAAAACAGGCCCATCCCTCCTTCCGGAACCGCAACGCCGTCTTTGAGCGTGAATTTCCCCGGGCCCGCCTGTTTCCAGCCGGCCGCGCTTTCCATCAGTGGCGTGGCCATCGGCCCCGCGTGGACGATCAAAGTGCCAGCGAGGAGCGCCAGTGCAGGGCGCAGGAAGGTCAAGGTATGCATGCGGGTAAGGATTGGCCGGGAGGTGGGATCCAGCACCCGGGATGCTAGGCGCGCGCCCGGGCCTGTCGAGCTTGGAACCCGCGCCCGCCCACTTGGAAAATCCTCCGCAGATTGCCATTGGTGCTTTGGCCCCCTGCGCGTAAAGAAAGCCGCAAATGTGGGACGCAATGATCAACTCGGGTGCCTGGACTGCCATTGCTTGGGTCGTCACCGTCTGCCTGCTCATCGTCGGGCTGGTCGGCTCGATCATCCCCATCCTTCCTGGGCACCTCATCCTCATCTTGGCCGCATTCAGCCATTGGCTCATGCTCAAAGACTCCGGCGTTGAGTGGTGGACCTTCGCGGTCCTCACCCTGCTCGCTATCATTTCCCAAACACTTGAGTTTGTCAGTGGCGCCGCCGGTACCCGCTGGTTTGGCGGCAGCCGCTGGGGCGCGGCTGGTGCCCTCATCGGCGGCATCGTCGGCATGTTCTTCTTCCCTTTGGGTCTCATCCTCGGGCCGCTCGTCGGCGCCTTCATCTGCGAGTGGGCCTTCACCAAGAAGACCTTGAAGCCGGCCACCGTCTCCGGCGTCGGCTCCGTCGCCGGCACCCTCGGCGGTATGCTCATCAAGATGGTCATCGGCATCCTTATGGTCGTCTATTTCCTCATCGACGTCTTCTGGATCTAGCCGTGCGGCTGTTTCTTCCGCACGCCGTTTGCGTGCGGCGCTTCGTGGGTTATGCTGTTTTGGGTTGCCGGCTCTCGCCGGGATCCCCCTTAATCAGCTCAATTCATTGCCCATGAACCCGTTACGCCGACCCACCCGCCTCGCCCCGCGCCTCACCCTCCCCGCCCCGCGCCTCACCCTGCTTCTTGCCCCCGTGCTTGCCCTTGCCGCCCTGAGCGCAAGTTGCAGCTCTCCGTATGGCGAGTCTTTCAGTGGCAGCTACAGGGACTCTGACGGCACGATGTTACTCAGCGAGAACTCGCCGGCGTTTGGTTCGCGCGGCTTGCTCGGCTCGCGCGCGCCTCAAAGGCCGCAGCCGCGCAATGACGGCTCATTTTGGCGCGGGGAAAATGTCAGCGGTACCCCGAAGGTGCGCATCAGCCTCTCCGAGCAGCGTGCCTACTTCTACAAGGGCGATCAACTTGTTGGCCTTTCCCCGGTGGCCAGTGGCAAGGAGGGCTACCGGACGCCGGCGGGCAGCTTCTCCATCCAGCAAAAGAACCGCCACCACCGGTCCACCCTCTATGGCAATTTTGTCGATGCGGACGGCAAGGTGGTGCAGGCCGATGTTTTCGCCAATGACAAGCGCCCGCCGGGAACCACCTTCCAGGGGGCGTCAATGCCCTACTTCATGCGTTTCAATGGCCCGGTGGGGATGCACGCCGGCTACCTTCCCGGCTACGCGGCGTCCCACGGCTGTGTTCGCCTGCCTGAGGAACTTGCTGCTCATTTCTTCAACAGCGTCTCCAATGGCACTCCGGTGATCGTCACCGAGTAAGGTCCCTTGGTGGGAAGATTCCGCACGGAGACAATAAGAGCGAGGGGGGGACGAAAAAGGCGCGGCTTGGAGACCAAGCCGCGCCTTTGGATGTTTTCCCCAACGCCTTACGCGCGCTCGAGGCGGTTGAGTCTTGAGAGCTGGCGGACGAGCTCGCGGGTCTCTTGGCGCCACTCGTGGATGACTTGGCGGGAAAGCTCGGTGCGGTTGGCGACGACCTGTTCAAGCTCAGCGTAGCGTGCAGCCATCTGGTCGTAGAGGGCGTGGAGCATTTCGCTGGATTTCTGCCAGATCGGGCAATCCTTGGCCGGCGCTTGCTGGGCGAGACGCAGATCGGCGAGGCGCTTCGCTTCGGTCATTTCCGCGAGCAGGATCTTGCTTGCCGAGACGCGGCGCAGGTCGCTGGTCAGGCCGACTTTCGACATGGTCCAGATGGCCCACTTCGTCGGATCCCAGGAGATCTTTTTGATCCCGTTGCGGTAGTCGTGCTGAAACTCGTGGTGGTAGTTGTGGTAGCCCTCACCAAAGGTCAGGAAGGCCATCACGGCACTGTCGCGCGCGGTGTGCTTGGTCGAGTACGGCTGGCGTCCGACGGTGTGGCACAACGAGTTGATGAAGAACGTCAGGTGCTGGGAAACGACCACCCGCAGCACGCCCGAGATGAGGAAGGCGCCAAGGGCACCGGTCCATGGGGTCAACGAGGTGGTGTCGACCCATGAATACCAAGCGTAGCCGAGGACCGGAGGAAGGATCAGTCCGACGATCAAGCCGATGTAGTGGGTCCAGCGGTCCTGCCACATGACGAGCTTGTCCTTGCGCAAGTCACTGACGTTGTCCATCGGCGGCTCGGGATTGAGCTTGAAAAGCAGCCATCCGATGTGGGCCCAGAAGAAGCCCTTGGTGATGTCGTAGGGATCCTCATCGTGGTCGACGTGCTTGTGGTGGCGGCGATGGTCCGAGCACCAGAGCAAGGCGGAGTTCTCAAATGCGCAGGCGCCAAAGATCAGCGTGAAGAGCTTCACCGGGGTCTTTGCCTTGAACGACAGGTGGGAAAACAAGCGGTGATAGCCGAGCGTGATGCTCATCATCGTTGCCGACAGGTAGAGGAAGAACATGATCGATTGGAACAAATCGATTCCGTTCTTGTAGAGGTAGATCGGCACGAAGATCACTGAGATCAGGGCCGTGCCGATGAGGAAGGCGCTGGTGGTCCAGTTGACGCGCTTTAGCGGGATGCGGAAGCTCATAAATGTGGGTTTTTAGGCAGTTGGCAACGAGTTGCGGGTTTAAGTCAGACTAGAAAAGGACAACAGGGCGGAGCGGAGGCAAGCTCCCTGTGGTGGATTCTGGCGGCCGCTCAGCGGACGATCTTAATCAGCTCAACGTCAAAGACGAGCATGCCAGCTGGGGCGCCTGCCGGTGGAGCTTCGCCGTAGGCGAGCTTGGCGGGGATCCAGAACCGGCGTTGTTCGCCCTCGACCATGAGCTGGACGCCCTCGGTCCAGCCTGGGATGACCTGATTGAGTGGGAACGCGATGGATTCGCCGCGCACAACGGAGCTATCAAAGAGTTGGCCATCAGTGGTCCAACCGCTGTAGTGGACCTCCACCTCGCTGTTGGCAGCGGGGTGTTTCCCACCCGTTCCAGCCTTGAGAACCTTTGAGGCGAGGCCTGATGCGCTCACCTTGGCATCCTTGGGCGCCTCTTTGACGTCGGCGGGAACTTCCGGTGGCTTCGGCGCCTGCTTGATTTTGATCAGCTCGATGTCGAAAACGAGCATCCCCCCTGGGCGACCGCCACCTGGGTTTTCGCCGTAGGCAAGGGCGGCAGGAATCCAGAACCGGCGCTTTTCGCCTTCAACCATGAGTTGGACGCCTTCGGTCCAGCCGCGGATGACTTGGTTAAGCGGAAAACTCGTCGGTTGGCCGCGCTTGACCGAGCTGTCGAACAATTTCCCATCGGTGGTCCAGCCGCTGTAGTGGACGGTGACGGTGTCGGCCTTGGCCGGGTGGGTCTCACCGGTACCCTTTTGCAGCACTTTGGAGGCGAGACCGGAATCGGTCTTGGTGGCATCGGCAGGCACGGCGCTCACGTCGGCGGGAGTCTCAGGCATGGTTTCTTGGGCTTGGGAGTTGATTGGGAAAAGCGGGATGAGCGCGCTGAACCCGAGGGTTAACGCTGGTAGGTGGCGTAAGCGGATCATTCGCGGCGACAATCTCCTGTGCAGCGGGTTCTGTCAATCCTCCCCGGTGGGCCGCCTAGGCGCCATGTGAGCCTCAAAGTTGCTTCCCAAGGGGCAGGATCCAAGTGGCCCGGCCGGCCTGTAGCTCTTTAAGGCTAAGGCGTCGGGACCGCCGCAGGTCGACCTCCACGACCTGGCGGCGGAAGCGCGTAACCGCCTCTGGGTCAGAGAATGCGATGTTTTTTTCGCGGTTGATGCGCAGGCTCAGGGTATCCATGTTTGCGGACCCTAGGCAGACCCAGCCGTCGAAGATGGCGGCCTTGAGGTGCATGATGCCCGGAAACTGGTGGATTTTCACCCCGCCTTCGGCCATGCGCGCGGCGGTTTCCGCGTTGCTTAGGCGCATCACCTCCGAGTCGATCTCGCGCGGCAAGATCACCCGGACGTCCACCCCGCGCGCCGCCGCGCGCTGGAGCTCGACGACCATCGCCTGCGAGGTGAAGTACGGCGTGAGCACGACAATCTGCCGGCGGCTCGCCCGAATCGCCGCAATCTGCGCCCGTTCGATGTCATAAACCCAAGGCGCGGTCTCCAAGAGCCGAATCGGAATGCCGTCTGCGGCAGTGCCGCTTGGCGCCTTCGGCCGCCGGCGGTCGAGCAGGTGGAGGTCGCCAAAGTAGCCGGTCAGGCGCCATGATCGGTCAAAGTCGCGGGCGAGTTCCTCGACGATCGGGCCGTGGAGCTCGGCCATGAGATCGTGCCACTCGCTGCGATATTCGCGCCCAATGTTCATACCGCCAAGGTAGGCGGTCGAGCGGTCAAACATGAGCACCTTGGTGTGGTTGGCCACCAGCCAGGGATTGGAATGCTTGCGCACATGGACCTGTGAGCCGTGGCGCAAATACTGCGAAACCGAGCGCGGCGCGACAAATCCTGCAGGAAAAGGCGTCGCGGGCGGTGAGTATCCCGCCATGACCGTACCGAGGCGGTCCATCATGATCCTGGTTTTCACCGCCACGGAGCGCGTCTTGAGCCGGTCCGCCACGCTCAGCGCATAATCGTCGTTGTCAAAAATGAACACCATCCAATCAATCGAGGACTGCGCGTTGGCAATCGATTCATTCAGGCGCGAAAAGAATGCGCCATCGAGGTGGAAGGCGACCGTCCCACGCGACGCGGCGGCAAAGCCGTGACCGTCGAGGTAGCGCTCAAACCCCGGCGTCCCCGGCGAGCGCGCACCCGGCGGCTCGCTCGGGTCATCCAGAAATGCCTCCACGGGAACGAGTTCGCGCGTCCGGTTCTTCAAGGCTGCAATCCCCGCGCTGGTGCTGCTCACCGGGTGATGCACGAGCCCAACGACGGTGCTGCGGATCGCGCTTTCGTAAATCGCCCGCACCGGCAGCGGTGCCGTGGACGCGATCTGCGCCTCGGATACCCGCGCGAACTCGCCCGGACTCACCGCACATCCGACCAAAATCAGGCAATACCC
Organism: Akkermansiaceae bacterium; assembly: GCA_044373535.1. Taxonomy (GTDB): domain Bacteria; phylum Verrucomicrobiota; class Verrucomicrobiia; order Verrucomicrobiales; family Akkermansiaceae; genus JBILQA01. The sequence continues at coordinate 9,816 of JBILQA010000059.1, forward strand.
AGCCACGCCGAGCACCCGCGCACAGCAAGCACCGCGGCCGCTTCGCAATCGATGCAGGGAGTTTGCCATCCAATCATTACAGCACGCTGGAATTGCAGGAAAAAGCTCAATCCGAGAATACCTGCGCTGGAATTTCTCGCGGCCACTGAAAGCCATTGCGAGCCGCTAGGGATGGGCTTCCTTTTTGGGAACTCGGGGATCGATAAAAAATGGCAATGCAATCTTACTTATCGCCCACGTCGGACCGGGATTTGAGGTTTGATTTCATCCGTGGCTTGGCCATGGCAATTGTCATCGTCAACCACTTGCCGGCCCCGTCGTATTTTTATGCCTTCTCCCAAGAGCGCATCGGGGTGGTGACGGGGGCTGAGATTTTTGTGATCATTTGCGGCCTGGTGCTCGGATTGACGCACCGGAGGTATCTTGAGCTTGGCGGCTGGCGGCAATCGGCGGGGAAATTGGTGCGGCGGGCGGGGATGCTTTATCTGTGCGTGGTGGTGGTCAGCCTATTGGCCTGGGTGATGGCGCAGATGGTGCCAAAGTTCGGATTGTTAACCTTCTGGACGGACGCATCCGGGGTGAAGGTGCCACTCTATCTTGAGCATCCCCGGAGCCATCCGTTGCGCTTGCTGGGGGAGATATTGGCCATCAAGAGCACGCCGTGGCAGTTCAACATCATTGGGCTTTATGTGCTGCTGATTTTGGCCTCACCGTTGGCGCTGTGGTTGTT
>JBILQA010000060.1:0-10477 GCA_044373535.1 Akkermansiaceae bacterium
GGGGAACTGCCATAGCGACCGGGCGGGGGTGCCAACTCCGCCCGGATTTTTTTTGCGCTAGTTGCCGGTGGTGAGCAACTGTCGATAGAAGCGTGTGGGGCCGATGAGCTTGAGGATATATTCGGTCCTGCCGCTGCTAGGGGTGCTGGTTGACTCGATCTGATAGTGGATGTTTTCAAGCATGTCGGTCCAAGCGGCGAGGTCGATGGAGGTTCGCCAGCGTGCGACGACATCCGCCGCGTCGTTGCGCTGGCTCAAGGTGAGGAAGAGCACGCCGGCGTCCGCGGCGATGTGCGGCAGGCCCGGAGCGGTGGCGCCCGCAGCCGGGTCGCGGCCAAGGGCGTATTCGGCGAAGTTGCTCAGGCCGTTGGCGTTCTCATCGCCGTCGGGATTCAGCGCGGGATAGAGCAGGGTGAAGCTCACGTAGGTTCCCTCAAAAGCGCCAAGGTCCACGGTGCCGCCCTGGATCCGCGGGCGGGCGGCAAGGTCGCTTAGATCGGTGGTTGCCGCGTTGCTGCCGGTGTTGCTGGCGGCGGAAGCGGCCCTCAGGCGCAGGTTGGCCGTGGAGTTGGGTGCGGCGCTGGCCGCGGGCGAGTTGATGAAGACCGGCTGGCTGGTTGAGCCGTTGAGGTTGCCACTGCTCCAGGTCGTCAGGTTGGCGTCGGCGAAGTCGGCCGCCGAGTTGGCACCTTCAACCAGGCAGAAGCCGACATTGGGCGAGGGATCGGTGTTGAGCAGTGGGTTGAAGACCGAGATGTTGCGCAGTTGCTGGGCGGCGATGGTGGTCGCGCCGCCGCCCCGGTTGGCCCACACGATGCAGTTGCGCAGCTGCGGGGCGGCGAAGGTCTGGCTGGCCACGCCGCTGCCTGAGTTCCCCTGGATGGTGCAGTTGGTCAGTTGCGGGTTGGCGGAAAGGATGAACAGGCCGCCGCCGGTGGTCGACTTGTTGCCGGCGATCTGCGAGCTCGTTAGGCTCACCGGGGTGTCGCCGATGATGAACAGGCCGCCGCCAAAGTTGCCTGACTCGTTGGAGCTGATGCGGCAGCGTGTCAGCGTGGCGTTCGCGGAGTTGAGCCAGATCCCGCCGCCGTCGGTGGCCGCATAGCAGCCTTGGATGCTGCAGTCCTGCATGACAAACGTGCTCTCGGCGACGAGCAGTCCGCCGCCCTTGTTTGCCGCCTCGCGGCCGGCGACAAAGTGCAGGTTCCTGAGGGTGACATTGGATCCTCCGGTAACCGCGAGGATTCTCGTGCTGTTGTTGCCGCTGACGCTGACGCCCGCTGGCAGTGCCGAGGCGTCAAGGGTCAAGCTGCGCGCATCCACGCTGAGCTCCCCGCTGGTGAGCGTGATGGTCGCCCCGTTGAGCGACGCGGCAAAGGTGATCGTCTCGTTGGGCGCGGCGGCTGCAAGCGCGTCGCGCAGCGAGCCGGCGCCGCTGTTGGCGGCTGTGCTGACCGTCCCCGCGTCGGCGGGGGCCAGCAGTCCAGCGGCGATTAACAACAATGTTGATGGATGGAGTCTCATGGTTAGGGGGATTTGGAAACAAGAGCCAAGTTCCGCGCGCGGTTAGTGAAGTCAAACAGCAGGTTGGCTAGGGGTGGGTGGCTTGGAAGGCCTGGGGGTTTGCCGCTGGCCAACGATGGCCGCAGCCGCTATGCAGCGGAGCGCCCGATCGGTGGCCGGGGCGCAAGCGGGAATGAAACACAACAGGATGATAGGCAGCTGGATGATCACCCGATGGACCACGGCGGTAGTGTTGTTGGGCTTTGTTTCCGCGGCGGCGGCCGAAGACTTGTGCAACGGGTTTTTCACCCTCCGCTACGACAGCGCGGGGATTCAAAGCTTGAGGCGCACGGCGGACGTGGCCGACACGGACTACCTCGCTGGTGGCAAGAAGTTTGGGCGTGTGCTCATCCGCTACCGCAGCACCGCCAATGGCGATTGGCGCGAGGTTGGGGAGATGGCCCAGGGCGCAAGCGAGACGGGCAAGTCAGTGAGCTACACGCTCGGCAGGCGCGAACGCTCGCTGGCGCAGCGCAGCAGCGCGTCGGCTGGCAGCGGCGCGGCGGGGCTGCGCGCCTTGTCGGATGGAGTGGTGCCGCTCAGCGCGGCGCGGGGCGCGGCGCCGGCCGCGGAGGTTCCGCTGTTCACTTGGCTGGGGACTCACGGGTCGAGCCAGTGGGCCCAATACACGTTTCCGCAGGCCACGGAGGTCTCCAGCATGGAGGTGTTCTGGACCGAGGCACCGCAGAGTTGGCGCTTGCTCTATGATGACGCGGGCGTGTGGAAGGAGGTGGTGCCGCGCGGCGCGTACGGGCTGACAAGTGGTGGATTCACCCGGCTGGAGTTCGATCCCGTTGGCACGCGGGTGGTGCGCCTCGAGGCAACGATGGCGCCGGAGGCGAGCGTTTCGATGGCTGAATGGCGCATCGGGGCGCCGCCCGAGGTCGTCGCCGCGGCCGATCTCCAGGCGACGTCGCAGTTCACGTTGCACGCCGAGTGCCTCGACTGGTCTGTGACGCTGCGCAATCCGGGCCGCGCGGAGCTGGAAATCGGTGACTTGGCCGTGCCGTTTCCCTTCGCGGAGAAAACCGCTGCACGCGGCGACATCTACACCAAGAAGCTGTTGCGCCACTGGTATGTCGGTGGCCACGACTCGTTCACCTATTGGCAGCGCAGCAATGGCATCGGCCCGTTTTTGGTCATGACTCCGCTGGGGGAGACGAAGTTTGAGTATTACGACGACTCGGGCGCGGTGGGCGAGGGACCGGCCTTCACGCCCTACATTCATGCCAAGGTGGCGGCGGCCGCCGCGCGCGGCCAAGGGGGCAACTGGCGACTGCCGGTCACCGGGGCGCGCATCCCGGCGGGCGGTTCGCTAACTTATGTGATGCGCTTCAGCTGGGCGCGGGATTTTGCCGCTGTGCGTGAGGTCCTGCATGCCCAGGGGAAGCTCGATGTCGTGGTGGCTCCCGGAATGGTCGTCCCCAGCGACCTGCCGGCCATGGTTGGCCTGCGGACCCGCAACGCGATCCGGGCAATCGTTCCCGAGTACCCGGCAAGCACCCAGGTCGAGGAACTCCCCCCGGCAACGGCCGCGGCCGACACCCGGGTCTACCGCGTCCAGTTTGCCCGGCTGGGCGAAAACATGCTGCGCGTCGAGTACGCCGATGGCCGCTGGAGCACCTTGGAGTTCTTTGTCACCGAGCCGCTAGAGACGGTTATCAAGAAGCGCGCCGCATTCCTTGTTAGCCACCAGCAGCACACCGACCCGCACAAGTGGTACCTCGGGACCTTCAGCGACTGGGACCAGAAGAACGAAATCCTGCGCAGCCCGGAGGACCGCGATGGGCTGTCGGCCTGGCTAACAGACGCCAACGATGACGCCGGCAACGCGCGGCCGGCGTTTGTCGCCGCGAAGAATGTCTTTTTCCCTGACCGGCGCGAGATCGAGGGGCTTGAGCTCTACATCAGCAAGTACCTCTGGGGCGGCATGCAGATGACCGAGGCGGAGAAATATCCCTACGCGATCTACGGCATTCCCAACTTCCATGAGAACCGCGCCAGTGCCGATGCCGGCCGCAATGGCCGCGCCCACGTCTGGCGCATCTACGACTATCCGCACATCGTGATGCTCTATCTGCGGATGCACCAGATCGCGAAGTTCTTCCCTCACATGGTCAAGCACCTCGATGCCGCAACCTACCTCGAGCGCGCCTACCGGACCGCGGTGGCCTACTGGACGGTGCCGCTGGCGGTTGAGAATTGGTCGGCCGACTCGGTGCCGACGATGAACGAGGCCTGCATCCCCGAGCTTATCGCCACCCTCGAAGATCAAGGGAAGCAGGACTGGGCCGACAACCTGCGGAAATTCTGGGAGGGCAAGGTGCGCCGCTTCGTGATGGACACGCCTAACTTGTACGGGTCCGAGTTTGCCTTTGACTCGACCGGGTTCGAGTCCACCGGCGCCTTTGCCCACTACGCGCTGCGGCGCGACGCGGCCGCCTTCAGGCAGGCGGTTCCGCTTGCCAAGGCCCAGGAGTTCATGGACTTCCAGTTGCGCCTCAACATGTCGGACCGCGGCTGGATTGAGCCAACTTTCTATCAGCTCGGAAGCGACTACCGCGGCGGCCTTTCCTATCTGCTCAGCTACATGGCGCAGATGGGCGGCGGGGCGATCTTGGACTACGGGGTGAATTTTGCCGCCGATCCAACCGATTACCTGCGCCTTGGATACGCCTCGACATTGAGTTCCTGGGCGCTGGTGAATTCCGGCACGGCGGAGTCCGGTTTTGGCCATTGGTTCCCTAGCAGGAACAACGACGGGGCGACCGGCGGCGGGTTCATGCCCGAGCCGTCCGGGCGCACCTGGATTGGCAAGAACGTCCCGCGCGGCGCTTGGTTTTACAGCGCGGAGGCGGATGTCGGCTTCTCCGGGGTCCTGCGTGTGAATGCCACGGTCGTCGCCCGCGATCCGTTGTTTGGCGACTTCGCTTATGGCGGCGTGCTAACAAAAACTCCGGGCGCCGTTAGGGTCATTCCGCGCGACGGCCTGCGGGTGCGCATCCACGTGGTCCGTGGCGACCAGCGATTGCACCTTGAGCTTGATCGGGATGGCTTTGCGCCGGAGCAGGCGGTGGTGGTGGACGATGCGCTTGAGCGCATGGCCTTCACCGTGGAGAACCGCAGCGGCACGGCCCATGAGACGGGTCTGGACATCGCCGGGTTGCCGCCGGGAGACTTCAAAGTCACGCTGGACGGCAAGAAGGTCGCGACGGTCCAGGGGGGTGCTAGGAAGTCCCGCGTGGCGCTGCCGCTGGCATCCGGCGCAGCCAACGCTGTGGTCATCAGCCGTTGAGGCGGCGCGGGAGCGGGGAGGCGCCAGCGCCTTCGCCGCCGCTAGTCCTTAAGGTCCTTGATGAAAATGTCCTTGATCTGGACCTGCATGGGCGGGCCGGCATGCAGCTGGATGGCCAGGACGCCCTCCTTGGCTGCCTCGGGCGTTTCGTCGGTGACGTCCACGGTTAGCTTGCCGTTGATGTACTGCTGGATGTGGTTGCCCTTGGCGACGACGCGGTAGTCGTTCCAGCCATCCTTGTTGATGGCGGCCTGGATCTCCTTCGAGTCACCGGTTTTTCCGGTTTCCACGAGGGTCGGTTTGCCCTTCTCGCCGCTGGGGGTGATTTTGACGATTTGCCCGCGCTGGGCGAGGACTCCGCGGCCCTTTTCCTCGTAGAGGATCCCGCTGTAGGTGTCGCCGTACTCGAAGTCGGCCTGGTAGCCGCTGACGACAAAGTTTTTCTCGTCGATGAGTTTGCTGCGGAACTGGACGCCGCTGTTGACGAACTTCTTGGCGTCGCCGGGGGTCATCTTGAACTTGAAGGTTAGGTCAAAGTCGGCGGGGGTGCCGCCCTGCCAGACAAGGAAGGTGTTGCCGGGAGCGGGATTCTCCGCGGTGGTGCGCCCGGTGATGACCCCGTCCTCAATGGTCCAGAATTTATCCACGCCCTTCCAGCCGCTTAGGTCCTTGCCGTTAAAGAGCGGGGTTCCCGCCTGCTGCGCGCAGAGGGTGAGCGGCAGCAGGCTGCTGGCCAGCGCAAGGACGATACACGTGTGGGTCTTCTTCATGATGGTTAGATCGAGTTGGATTCTACCGCGCGGGGCGGAAAATAGGCGGGGCGAGTAGGTGACCAACTGGCTGCCACGGGCATCGGAGTCAAAGTATTTCGGCGCGCCGTTGCGCGAGCGGCCAAGGGTTTGGGGGCCCCGAAGTGCGACAAAACCCCGGGGATTGTTCGTTTCGCGAAGCGGGGAAGACCGGCCCGCAGCCCGTCGTAGAACCACCGGCGCCCGTGTCGGGCGTCGCTGGGGATTTCTTCCGCCGCTGCCACTTCGCCGATTCCTCTTGGCTGTATCGTCTGCTAACAACACCGCCTAAGTCACCACATGAAACCATCCCATCGCCTTTTAACCGTCATGATCTCCGCGGGCCTGGGCCTGGCGGCAAGCGCCGCCGAGCGGGCCAAGCCGTTGTGGCAAAGCCCGGTGGTATCCAAGGGGATGGTCGACATTGACGTGAAGCTGGATGCGCCAAAGCGCCTCTGGCTGGTCATTGGCGATGGCGGCGACGGCACCGGCTGCGACTGGGCGAACTGGATTGAGCCGCGCGTCGAGACGGCCGGCGGGGTCGTCAAGCTCACCGAGCTGAAGTGGGTGTCGGCGACGACCGGCTTTGGGCAGCCGAATGTTGGGATGAACGCAGGCGGCAAGCCGTTGGTCACCGACGGGAAGACATTTGCCGAGGGGATCGGTGTGCACGCGGCCTCGCTGATCTGTTATGACCTGCCGGCCGGAGCGACGCGCTTCACCGCCAAGGGGGCGCTGGATGACGGCGGGACGAGCCAGGGCAATGGCTCGACGGTGAGCTTCATGGTGTTCACCCAGGAGCCGCCGGCCGGGGCGGCCAAGCAGCTCTCCGACGCGGGCGGCGACCACGGCGCCGGCTGGGACGCCGCGCGCGAGTCGCTCGGCAAGGCCGAGCTCGCCGAGGGCCTTGAAGCCACGCTGTTTGCCTGCGAGCCGATGGTTTATAATCCAACCAACATGGACGTCGACGCCCGCGGCCGCGTCTGGGTCACCGAGGGCGGCAACTATCGTGGCCATCAAACCAACCGCCCCGAGGGCGACCGGATTGTCATCCTCGAGGACACCAACAGCGACGGCAAGGCCGACGTGGCCAAGACTTTCTATCAGAATCCGGAGATCAACTCAGCGCTCGGCATCTGCGTGCTGGGCAACCGGGTGATCGTCTCCTGCTCGCCTAACATTCTCATCCTCACCGACACCGATGGCGACGACGTGTGTGACAAGCGCGAGGTGCTCTTCAGCGGCCTGTCGGGCAAGCAGCACGACCACGGCGCCCACGCGGTGAGCTTTGGCCCCGACGGCAAGCTGTACTTCAACCACGGCGACGCCGGTGGCGGGCTCAAGACGCCCGAGGGCAAGCAGGTCATCGACATGGCTGGCAACGAGGCGAACAACAGCGGCAAGCCGTACCGCAAGGGAATGGTCTACCGCTGCAATCCCGACGGGTCCGAACTTGAGGTGGTCGGCAACAACTTCCGCAACAACTACGAGGTGAGCGTCGACTCGTTTGGCAGCATGTGGCAGTCGGACAATGATGACGACGGCAACAAGGCGGTGCGCATCAATTATGTGATGGAGTTTGGCAATTTCGGTTATTCCGACGAGCTAACGGGGGCTGGCTGGACCTCGGAGCGGACTAACCGTGAGGCGGAGATTCCCGCGCGCCATTGGTTCCAGAACGATCCCGGAGTGGTGCCCAACCTGCTTATCACCGGCCAGGGATCGCCCTGCGGGATGACGGTGTACGAGGCCGACCTGCTGCCGGAGCGTTTCCGCAACCAGTTGATCCACTGCGACAACGGTCCGCGCTTTGTGCGCTCCTACCCGGTTGAGAAGGTGGGCGCAGGGTTCAGTGCGAAAATCGAGCCCATCATGACAAGCAGCGACAGCTGGTTCCGTCCGGACGACGTGAGCGTGGCGGCGGATGGTTCCTTGTTCATTGCCGATTGGTATGATCCAGGTGTCGGCGGCCACGGCATGGGCGACAACCAGATGGAGACGATGCGCGGCCGCATCTATCGGATCGCGCCAAGCGGCCACAAGATCGTCGCCCCGAAGGTGGACCTGAAAACGCCCGAGGGGCGGATTGCCGCGCTTTGCTCGCCCAACGCGGCGACCCGCAACCTGGCCTGGACAGCCATCCATGAGCTCGGGCCAAAGGCCGAGAAGGAGCTCCTCGGGCTGTGGAAGAAGCCCGGCAAGGATCCGCTGGTGGCGCGCCACCGCGCGCGCGCGCTCCACCTGTTAGCCCGGCTTGAGGGCGCCGGCCCGAAGTACCTAGCCGAGGCGATGGTCGACCCCAACCCGGACATCCGGCTAACCGCGGTGCGGGTGGCCCGCAGCGTGAAGATGGATGTCATTCCCGTCATTGAGAAGCTCGCCGCGGATCCAGCCGCGGAGGTGCGCCGGGAATGTGCCATTGCCCTGCGCAAGAACCCCTCACCGAGGGCCGCCGAACTATGGGCCGCCTTGGCGGCGCGCCACGACGGCAAGGACCGGTGGTACGTGGAGGCCCTCGGGATTGGCGCGCAAGGGCATGAGAGCGAGGCGTTTGACGCCTGGCTAGCCAAGGTTGGGGAGAAGTGGAACACGCCCGCGGGACGCGATGTCATTTGGCGCAGCCGCGCACCCAAGGCGGCGGGCTACCTGGTGAAAATCATCCTCGATCCGGCCACCCCGGAGGCCGACAAGCCACGCTACATCCGCTCGCTGGACTTCATCGACGGGCCGGAGAAGGAGGCCGCCCTCATCGAGATGCTCGGGGCAGGCAAGTAACTTAGGCGAAAACTAGATGCGTATTCTATTAGTCACGTTCGCCGTCGCCGCCGCCGGCAGCCTTGCGCTCAGCGGCGAACCAGCCCCGGGGGAGGTGGCGGGAAAGTCAAAGGTGGCGATGGAGGCGCTCAACCGGCTCAAGGGGGTGGACCTTGAGAAAAATCCGGCGCTTAAGGCCGCCGTGGGCAAGATCATTGAGTCCTCGCGCGGCACGCCCGAGTTCATCGAGATCTCGCGCACGCTCAATCTGACCGACGCCGACGCCGAGATCATCGCCATCGCCCTGCGCGAGGGCGCGGCAAGCGGGCCGGCGGTGGATGGAATCCGCTTTGTCCTCGCGCACGACACGGACGGCCTAGTTGGCAAGCAGTTGGCTCATGGAGACGCGGCCCAGACGCGCGTACTCATCGACCTGCTGGGGAACGCGGGCGAGGCGGCGGCTGTCGCCCTGTTAGCCTCGGTGGTTGGCGATGCGGCCAGGGAGGCTGACCTGCGCGGCCATGCGGTGCGCGCGCTGGCGCGCAGTGAGCCGGGTGCGCGTGAGCTCATCGCCACGATTGCCAAGGGCAAAATGGACGCGACGCTGCAGGCAAGTGCGGCATCTGCCTTGCGGGTGGTGCCATGGCCGGAGGTCCAGGCGGAGGCGGCCAAGCTGCTGCCCACCGCCGGTGGCCCGGGGGTTGCGCTCGCCAAGCTCATGGCCATGCAAGGCGACGCCACACGCGGCGCCCAGCAGATCGCTCAGACGTCCTGCCTTGGCTGCCACCGGATCGGCGCCGCGGGCGTCGATTTCGGGCCCGCGCTGAGTGAAATTGGCAACAAATTGAGCCGCGATGGCCTATTTGCCGCCATCCTTGAGCCCGCCGCGAGCGTCTCCCATGGGTTTGACGGCTGGCAGCTGGCGCTGAAATCCGGCGCGACGCGCGCCGGGTTTATCGTCAGCGAGACGGCCAACGAATTGTCCATCAAGGAACCCAGCGGCCTCATCAGCCGCGTGGCGCTCGCCGACATCGCAACCCGCACGGCCATTCCAGGGTCGATGATGCCCGCCGGCCTTGAACACACGATGACGACCCAACAGCTGGTTGATCTGGTTGCCTACCTGATGACCCTCAAGCCTGCTCCTTAGCCGTAGACCGCGCCGCCGCTCTCTCTACAGGCTATCCTTGAGCGCCTGGTACTCCGCTCGCAACTTGTTGAGCTCGCTCTCGGTGGCCACCATCTCCTGATGTATCCCCGCAAGCCGACGGAGCTTGCCCGCAAAACTCTCCACGGGCGAGGTCCGGCGCGCCATCCGTCGGTTGCCGCCGCCCAGCCGACCTGCCGACCCGTCCGGTTTCTTGCCCGCGCCACTCTTCTTCATCCATGTGCCCACCGTGATGGCAGAGAGCTGATACTTCTTGGCCGCCGCCGCTTGGCCGCCGCGGCCGTGCTTTGCGTTGAAGGCGGCCACATACTCAAGGATCTCCGCTCGCTCCTCGGCCGTGCGGTGCTTCCGCTTCTTCGGTCTCTCACTCATCGCGCGCCTACTCTCATCCCTTCTCTTTGCCCCGCAAGGGATATTCTAACATGAACTGTTGGCGCCGCCTGAAAGTTTTGCGGTCCCGGGGAAGGGAAGGAAACCGGAGGATGTTTGCCGCCTGATTTGACCAATCGAAACGCTCCAGTGAGGGCTGAAATTCTCCTCTCCCAACTTGTCTATTTCCTGCCAAGATCCGCCATGCTGGAAAATCTGGATCTGTCGCCGCCATCTCTACAACTGGCGCGTCGCCGACCTTATCCCGTGCCCCAAGCTAAAGCTATGAGCATCAGCGAATAACGGCTTGGAATTGCGGCGCAACGAACATCGCTTCCGTCTTGGCTGCGGCCAGTTCGGAGAAAGTTTTGCGGATCCGCTTGCCGTCGCGGTAGTGGCATAGGATGAACCGGGCGCGGCCAGCACGTTCGGAGCGATAAATGGGCACCGTGGCGGAGCCGAATTTCACCGTGGCAAACGGGCGCGAGGATTTGGAGCGTTCCTTGCTGGCCGATTTGCCGTTTGTCACCAATTTGTCAC
>JBILQA010000359.1:0-3049 GCA_044373535.1 Akkermansiaceae bacterium
GCCGTTCAGCGGCTTCTACATGGGCACGGAGATCGCGGCGCGCAACTTTGCCGATGCCCACCGCTACAACCTGCTGCCGCTTATCGCCGAGCGCATGGGCTTGGACTGCTCGTCGCGGCGCCTACTGTGGAAGGACCGCGCCCTGGTGGAGCTCAACACCGCTGTGCTCCACTCGTTCCGCGAAGCGGGCGTGGCCATCATCGACCACCACACCGCCTCGGCCCAGTTCATCCAACACGTGAGCAACGAGGAATCCTGCGGCCGCAGCGTGCCGGGCGATTGGTCTTGGCTGGTCCCTCCCCTCTCCGGCTCAACCTGCCCGGTGTTCCACCGCTACTACGACGACGCCCGCCCCGAGCCGGCGTTTGTCTCCCAGCCACCCGCATGGGACGACGCGCAGAGCTAGGCCTTCTGGCGCCCCACGGCAGCAGCGGCGAAAAAACCCCTTGGACGCGGCTGATGGCTTTGCCACGCTGGCTCGCTCGATTCCTCGCATTTCAGCCATGAAGCTTCTCCATCGCCTGGTCGCCACGTTGTTGCTGTTAGCACCACCCCTGTTTGCGGCGGAGGCGCCGGCACCCGCCACCCATAAGCTCAACCTGCTGATCATCACGGTAGATGACATGAGTGCGGACTCGGTGGGCGCCTTTGGCTGTCCACTTGCCGGCACCACCCCGGCGATTGACCGGCTTGCCGCCGAAGCGATGAGCTTCCAGCGTGCCCATGTGATCGTCGCCAACTGCATGCCGTCGCGCAACGCGCTGCTTTCTGGTCTCTATCCGCACAGCAGCGGGGTTGAGGGGTTCCACCCGGTGCCCGACGCAAAATATCCGCACCTCGCCGACGTAATGCGCGGCGCGGGCTACCTCACAGGCGTGCGGGGCAAGGTGAGCCACTCGACACCGTACAGCCCGTATCCGGCGTGGGACCTGCTGTTGGACACGGCAGCGGACGGGAGCAAGCGGGATCCGCACGCGGCGAGGTCGTACCGCGAGAGCATGGACCAAGCGCTGGGAGCGGCCCGGGCGGCCAACAAGCCATTCTTTCTGCTCATCAACATCACCGACCCGCACAAGCCGTTTTACGGGGAGAATGCGCGCGGGGAGAGCGTGGTGGATCCTAACAAGCCATCGCGGATCTTCACCCCCGCGGAGGTTCCAGTGCCCAAGGCACTGTTTGACGATCCGGTTGTGCGCACCGAGGTGGCGAATTATTTCTCCAGTGTGCGGCGAGCGGACGATAGCGTCGGGCAGGTTCTAGCAGCCTTGGAGGCCTCGGGTCAGAGGGACTCCACCGTGATCGTATTTCTCTCCGACCACGGGATGGGTCTGCCGTTCATCAAAACCCAGGTCTATCACCGCAGCACCCAGACGCCTCTCATCATCCAAGTGCCGGGCGTAACGAAGCCTGGCTGCCAGGAGAGCGAGCACATGATCGCAAGCACCGACATCATGCCCACCTTGTTGGAGGTCCTCAACCTTCCGGTGCCGCAGGGCGTCCAGGGGAAGTCGTTCAGGCCGCTGCTAACCGGGGCGCCCCTCGCTGGCCACGACCACCTCTTCAAAGAGTACAACATGAACTCCGGCGGCGCGCTCAACCCGATGCGCGCCATCCAGACCGCGGAGTTTCTCTATATCTTCAACCCATGGTCGGACGGCAAGCGCCAGATGGCCACCGCCACCCTGAGCACCCCGACCTACCGGCGGATGCGCGAACTTGCTGCGAGCAACCCGGAGATTGCCGCCCGCCACGACCTGTTTCGCCACCGCGTCCCCGAGGAACTCTACGATGTCAGCAAGGATCCGGATTGCCTGCACAACCTGATTGGCGACCCCGGGTGCCAAGCGGAACGGGCTCGGCTAACAGGGCTGCTCGGCGCCTGGCTGGCTACCACCAAGGACCCGCTGCTGGAGGTCTTCGAGAAGCGCGCAGATGCCGCCTTCCGCCATGCCTTTGCGGCCGGCCTGGAAACCCGCTCGATCCAAAAGCCAAAGGGCGCCAAGCGCAGCAAGCCCAACACGCCCGCCGACCCGGACGATTGAGAGTAGTTGCCGCTTGCCACTTGCCACTTGCGGCGCTTGGCTTTCAGACATGTTAATGCGGGAGGTTTTTCCATGGCTGCTCGGTGTGTGGCTGTTGGCCATTCCGGCAGCATCGGCCGAGCGGCTCAATGTGTTGTTCATCGCCGTGGACGACATGAACAACGACCTCGGCTGCTATGGCAACGGGGTGGTCAAGTCGCCCAACATCGACCGGCTGGCCAAGGCCGGGGTGCGCTTTGAGCGCGCGTACTGCCAGTTTCCGCTCTGCTCGCCGAGCCGCAGCTCGCTGATGACGGGGATGCGCCCGGACACGATCCAAGTTTACGACCTGACCACCCACTTCCGCAAGGCCCTGCCCGAAGTCGTCACCCTGCCGCAGATGTTCCGTAACAACGGCTACTTCGCCGCGCGCGTCGGCAAAATCTACCACTACGGCAATCCCGGCCAGATCGGCAGCAACGGCCTCGACGATGCCCCGTCGTGGGACCAGCGGGTCAACCCGTCGGGCCGCGACAAAACCGAGGAGGCCCAAGTGCTCAACCTAACGCCCAAGCGCGCCCTTGGCTCGGCCCTCGGCCTGCTCAGCGCGGCGGGCAAGGACGCCGAGCAGACCGACGGAATGGTCGCCACCGAGACCATCCGCCTGTTGGAGGCTCACCAGGACAAGCCATTTTTCATTGCCGCCGGGTTCTACCGCCCGCACTGCCCGTTCATCGCGCCCAAGGCCTACTTCGACCTCTATCCGCTCGAAAGCGTGCCGGTGCCCGCCGGGCCGTTCGGCGAAATGAAGAACGTCCCCGAGGCTGCCCGCGCACAGGTCGGCCCGTGGCCGTGGTTTGGCGTCAGCGAGGCGCAGTCGCGCCAGGCGAAGCAGGCGTACTGGGCGACGATCTCGTTTGTCGACGCCCAGGTCGGCCGGTTGTTGGATGCGCTTGATAGGCTCAAGCTAACCGACAAGACAGTCGTCGTGTTTTGGAGCGACCACGGCTACCACACCGGCGAGCACG
>JBILQA010000360.1:0-3046 GCA_044373535.1 Akkermansiaceae bacterium
GGCCAGCGGATCCTCCTCATCGACCTTGATCCACAAGCCAATGCCACCAGCGGGCTGGGTCTCGAGCCCGACGGCGAGGGCAGCCTCTACCAACCGCTCCTTGGCGAGGCAACCTTGATCGAAAAGATCGTCCCCAGCCGCATTCCCAACCTCTCGGTGATCCGCTCAGACATGGATCTCGCGGGCGTCGAAATCGAACTCGCTCGCAGTGATGACCACCTCACGCGCCTGCGCGAACTCCTTAAGCCGCTCAAATCCAATCCGTCCTACGATTTCTGCCTGCTCGACACCCCGCCCTCGCTGGGGGTCCTGATGACCTCCGCGCTGGCCAGCGCTGATGAGGTCGTCATTCCCCTGCAATGCGAGTGGTTTGGCCTCGAGGGACTGGCTAAAATCGTCCACGTCATCGATGAAATCCGCCGCTCCGGTGCCAATCCCGAGGTCATCCTCGAGGGCATCGTCATGACCATGTACGATGGCCGCACCAATCTGAGCCGCCAAGTGGTCCAGGAAGTGGCTACGTATTTCCCCGAGCAGCTCTACCAGACCCTCATCCCCCGCTCGATTCGGATCGGCGAGGCACCCAGCCACGGGCTCACGGTTTACGAGCATGACCCCTTAGGGGCAGGCAGTCAGGCATACGAGGGCATCGCCGACGAGTTCCTCGTCCGCCGCTCACGGGTCGGCGGAGCGCTTGCCGCCGCCGTGGAACGTTGAACAATCCATTGCGGAACACGAATCGCGCTTGACCGCCATTCCCACCGGTCCGCATATTGCCGCACGATTTGCGGCGCTCCCGGCACTGCTCAGTCCGCCTCGGAGCCCCCCATCGCGGGCTTCAAGAAATTGGTAATCATCATTTTCCCAAGACTTCCCCACTTCTCATGTTCGGCAGAATTTTCGGTAGGTTTCTTTCCAACGATATCGGCATTGACCTCGGCACCGCCAACACCTTGGTCTTTCTCAAGGACCATGGCATTGTGCTGCGCGAGCCATCCGTGGTGGCCGTCAAGGCCGGCACCAACGAGGTCCTCGCCGTGGGTGACGACGCCAAGCGCATGCTTGGCCGGACTCCGGGCGACATCGTAGCGATCCGCCCCCTCAAAGACGGTGTGATTGCCGACTTTGAGGTCACCGAGGCGATGCTGCGCCACTTCATTCGCAAGGTGAACAATGGCAAACGCCGGTCCAATCCGCGGGTGCTCATCGCCATTCCCTCGGGCATCACCGCCGTCGAGCGCCGCGCGGTGCGCGAGTCCGCCGAGGCCGCCGGCGCGCGCGAGGTTTACCTCATTGAAGAGCCAATGGCCGCGGCCATCGGCGTGGGCTTGCCGGTGCAGGAGGCCGCCGGCAACATGATCGTCGACATCGGCGGCGGCACCACCGAGGTGGCCCTCATTTCCCTCTCCGGCATTGTCTACGCGCGCAGCGTGCGCACCGCAGGGGATGAACTCGATGAAGCCATCATCCAGTACATGAAGCGTGGCTACAACCTGATGATTGGCGAGCGCACCGCCGAGGACATCAAGATCCGCCTCGGCTCCGCTTCTCCCCTCCCGAAGGAGAACACCATGGAAGTCAAGGGCCGCGACCTCGTCGCCGGCCTGCCAAAAACCATCACCGTCACCTCCCAGGAAATCCGCGAGGCGATGGCCGACCCTCTCGCCACCATCGTCAACGCGGTTCGCACGACTTTGGAGCGCTGCCCGCCCGAACTTGCCGCAGACCTTGTCGACCGCGGCCTTGTCCTTGCAGGCGGCGGCGCACTCTTGCGCGGCCTTGATAAGCTTCTGCGTGAAGAGACCGGGCTTCCGGTCCATGTTGCCGAGGATCCGCTCAGCGCGGTTGCTGAGGGAACCGGGCGCGCACTGCAGGAGATCGCCTTCCTTCGTCGCGTGGCCAATAGCGACAGTTGATCCCACGGAAGGCAACGATGAAGCCACTTAACCTTCTGGCCTTGCTCCTGTTTCTCGGGGGCCTTGTGTGGGCGCTCACGCTCAGCCAACCGGCCGTGCGCGAGATCCAGCGCGGATATTTCGCGGTCATTGCGCCCTTCCTCACTCAGGGGTCGCACTTGGAAACGACCATCCGCGGCCTCTCGCGCGAGGTCGAGTCATCCAAGGAGCTCAGCGCCAAGCTCGAAACCTGCAGCTCCGAACTTGGCCGACTGCGCCTCATCGAGGACCGCTATCAGCAACTCGAGGCGGAAAACAGCCAACTGCGCGAGGCACTCAACTTCAAAAAACAGTCGCCATTCAAGGCGATCGCCGCGCAAGTCATTCGGCGCCAGCCATCAACCTGGTGGCGCACGGTCATCATCGACCGTGGCGAAGAATCCGGGGTCGGTGTGCAGGTGCCGGTGCTCGCCGGCAAGGGCCTGGTCGGCAAAATCGACCAACCGCTCAAGGGGATGTCCACTGTCATCCTGCTCACCGATGAAGATTGCCGGGTTTCCGCGAAAGTGGAAGGCACCCCGGAAGTCGGCATCCTCAGCGGGCAGCGCGGCCAGTTTGATGGCTCACCGCTGCTGCGCCTGCGTTACTTGTCAAAAAATGCCGGAATTCGTCCCGGCATGCGTGTGTTCACTACTGGAAGAGGGGGTCTCTTCCCCGCCAATGTTCTCCTCGGAACTGTCGAGTCGTTTGAAACCGGCACCTTTGATGCCGAAGCGCTCGTTCGGCCCTCGGTGGACTTCGCGGACCTTAGCACCGTGTTTGTCCTCACCGGGGAAGATTAGACCGTGATCCGCTATACGTTCACCATCATCTTGTTGCTGCTGATTGCGAGCATCGCTCAGCAGTTCATCCCCAACGCCCTTGGCTTTTCCAATGCCCGGGTGCTGCTCATCCCGCTGGTCTTCCTGTGCGCCGCGGTGACGGTGAACTACTCGTCAATGCTGCTACTGGCCTTCCTGTGCGGCTTCCTGTGGGACGCCCAAAACACCCTTGGCCCCCACGGTGGAGACCCCTCCGTTTATGAGCACCCGCTCGCCTCCCTCGTGTTCGGTTACTCGATCATCCTCTACGCCTTGATGGGCTTTCTCATG
>JBILQA010000361.1:0-3038 GCA_044373535.1 Akkermansiaceae bacterium
TAAGCCACCTCGGCGGATTTGCCCGTCCGCTCCTCTCGCGTTACGAAATATTTCTCGCCGGGCCCTCTGGGGTGGTCGCGGCGGCCGGATTGGCGAAAAGTTTCAAAACTCGGGCGCATGTCCGCCGGCGGGCGCCGTGGCCGCGCGGGCGATGCTTTGGAATTGCTGATTTTCAGCCCCGCGCCGGGTATAAAATTTTATGCCCGGCCGCCCCAAGGGGTTTAAAGGGCCACCCACGCGAGGCCAAAGCGGATGATCAGAGGCATGAAGACGAGCGAGGCGGCCGAAGTGGCCAAAACCACCTCCACCGCCACTCCCGGCCGACCGCCATAGAAACGCGCCATCATGATGGGAAACACCGCCGAGGGCATCGCCGCCTGAACGACCAGCACTTGCTTGAGCTCCAAGCCAATCGGCAGGAATCGCGCAGCCGAGAGAATCACCATCGGCAACAGCAGCAGACGCACGATGATCCCCCCGAGCGAGACGCGCAGCGACAGGCGCTCCTTGCCCACGAGGTCGAAAATGATCGTTCCGATCTGCAGCAAGGCCACAGGGAAGGCGCAGACGCCGAGGTAGTTGAGGATCGTGCGCAGCATCTTCCCGACCATCGCCCCGGCTTCCCTGTCGAAGGCCACGTCCGCACCTGTGCTCACCAGCAAGAGGCCTAAGACGACGGCGACAATCGGGCCGTTGAGCAGGCGCTTGGGCGATCTCAAGGTCGTGCCGGTAAGCATCATCAGGCCAACCGTCCAGATGGCAATCTCAACGCCAAGATTGTGGACAAAGAGCACGCCCAAGGCCTCGCTGAGGGGAAACAACGCCATGAGGATCGGCACTGCCAAATACCCGTAGTTCTGCATCCCCGAGGTCAGTGCAAAGGTTCGCAAGCCACTTCCCTTCGAGAGACCCATGAGCCGCCCGACCGCGTAGGCCAGGCCCAGCCCAACAGTGATTAGCAAAAATCCCATACCGATCCCCCAGCCAACGACGGCCGGATCGCGCAGCGGCCCGTTGCCGAGCATCTTGTCGAGGATCAGGCAGGGGTAAAAACAGTGGATGGTGAGCTTCATGATGCCCGCATCCATTTCCGGCACAATCACTCGGACCCGCCGCAGAAATGCCCCCAAGAGTGCCAAAGCGTAAATCGGCAGGGTCGCGAGAAGGATGGCGGAAAGCGAGATCACCGCGCGCAGAGTCCTTTCTGCCTGATAATCCGGCAAGGCCCGTTTTCCCCGCTCGGGATCTTTCAGGCCAGCGCTTCCACCGCGCCCGCGGCCACTTCTCACCGCGGCCCAATCGACGGCCGCCCAGCAACGCGACGCCGCGCTAATCCCGCGAAAAAGTTAGATCAGAACCCTAACACCCTGGCTGCGAGCGGCGGGCCACGCATCGAGCCGTAGCGCGGGACAAATCCAGTGGCGGATTGGACGAGGCGCAGCACAGTAGGGAAACCCCACGGGAGATGGGATTTAGCCGCGATTGATGAACACCTTTTACTCGGACCCGGCGGTACGCCAACGCCTGGTTGATTTCTTGGGCGGCGAGACGCTGGAGAGCGCGACGGCGGTCTATTTGACCCATCCGGACGGGTGCCAATTTTTCCGTCCCGAGCTGCATCCGCCCGGCGAGCTTGAGTGGTTTTTCACCCGCGAGCTGGACATTGCGCGCTCGCTGGCGGACCGCGAGAGCCTGCTACTTCACCTTGATGTGGAGTATGTTAACTTTGACTCGCCGGGCGCCGCCTACGCCGACCCACGGCGCACTTTCGAGCTGCAAGAGCCGGTCGTCAGGGTGATTGAGGAATTGCTCCTGAAGTGGGGCATCGAGCCGCTGCATCTGATTACTGGCCAAGGACATCATTTTGTTTGGCGGGTCCGCCTGACGTCCCCCGTCGCCCAGCGCATCGAGGAACTGAGTCCGGCGCCCGACCGGGTGGACGCCTGCATTGAACGGGTGGGCCGAGGCGTGGCCGCCGGGGTGAAGCGCGAGTACCAGGAAGCCTTCGCCGGGCTCTCGCTGCTCATGGAGTTTCTCGCCCACCAGATCAAGAGCGAGTCGCGCGGCAAGACGGCGCTGCCCGTGGAGATCACCGCGGTGCACGTCGGCCCGGGGAAGAATGATCAACGCGAAATGATCTCCATCGACACCTCCGAGTACGGCGACCCGCTGCACACCCGCATGGTGCGCATGCCCTTCACCAACTACCTCAAGCCGTGGCTCGGCGGAATGGCCCACGAGGCGAGCATGCCGCCACGCATGGCGCTGTTTCGGGCCATTCCGCTGCACGAGATGAACATCCAGGAGGCCATTGAGTTCCGCCAATCCGAGCGCGATGTCAAAGACCTCGCTCGGCGGGCTGGAACCCGGATTCCCCTGCAGGAGGAGGGCACCACGCGCCTGCTCAACGACTACATGGGCTCAGCGCTGCGCACCTTCCATGAGGGCTATTACTCCGAGTCCCACGATCCACCGGAGGTCTGGAACCACACCTACGCGCGCACCCCGCTTGACCCGCTGCCGGCCTGCGTGCGCGACCTCCTCGAGTGGCCCAACGACCGGCTACTCAAGCCCGCCGGGATGCAACTCGTCACCCGCGTGCTGCTCGCCGAGGGATGGCATCCACGCCACATCGCAGGATTGATTCGTTCTAAATTTGAAAATCAGAGCTATCGTTGGGGGGTGAGCTGGAATGATTACGAACCGGGCACGCGCGCGGATTTCTACACGCGCTTGTTCGCGGGCCAGTGGGCGACGGGGGTGGACGAATTGACCGACTTCTCCTGCGCCGCCACCAAGGCCAAGGGCTTCTGCTTAAGCACGGACACCGACTGCTCGCTGGACCGCTATCAACGCAAGCTTCTGCCTCACGCTGCGCCATGACCCCCTGGACCATAGGCCTCTCCACCGGATGCTTTTACCACCGCAGCATTTTCGAGGTGCTCGTGGCTGTGCGCCGCAGCGGCTTTGAGAACGTCGAGGTTTGTTCCTCGCCTACCCACCTTGATTATCACAATTTAGCCGATGTCGCCCGAGCC
>JBILQA010000362.1:0-3034 GCA_044373535.1 Akkermansiaceae bacterium
GAACCGGAAGGCACCATCGCCATTGAGGACGAAGTTCCGCGTCGTACTCGCCAGGTTAAAGGCACCATTGAAGCTCAGCAGGCTCCCCGAGTTGTTGGTGATCCCCGTGTTGGTCCCCGCGGAGGCGGCAATATCAACGATCCGGTTGGCCCCGCCAAAAGTCACCGCACCGGCTCCGGCGGCCAAGGTGATGTTGTTGACAGTAAGAATCTCGGTGACGGCCGCCACGCCGCCCGCATTGGCCAACGTGCTGCTCAGGAAGGTCGTCGTCCCGGTGTTGCGCACCAGCAAAGTGCCTGCGTTGAGCCCTCTGGGGCCACTCAGATAAACCGTCGTGTTGGTGTTGATCCCTGCGCCGTTGAAGGTGGCCGTCTCGCCAGTCGTCGGAACCACCCCGCCCAACGACCACTTCGTCGTGTCGCTCCAGTCGCCGTCAATTCCAAGCCAGCTGTCGCTGGCCGCATCCACCGGGGCGCTTAGCCATGGACTTGCCACCAGCAATGCCGCTGCCATACGGAAAAACCTTCGTCCGCGGGAGTCGATTTTAGGCTTCATTAAGGGGCTTGGGGGGAATTTCTCGTCAGCACATCACGTGAAAATCCTCGACGATCCAAACATGAAAATTTTTCCCAGTCAACCTAGAATGTATCGGAAAATCCTTTGCATTTGGGCCACACCCAAGGTCGTACAAACGACGGGTCGTTTTGCCTTTTCTGCGGCAGGTGGGCGTGGGCTTCCGCCCCGCCCACCAATGAGGCGAGAGGCCTGCGCTCTTCACTTTGAACGTTGAGTGTTCAACGTTGAGCATTGGACGTTCGAAGTCCGGAGCCACCCTTTGAACGTTGGGCGTTCAACGTTCGAAGTCAGAAACATCCAACATCCTACGTTCAACTTCCAGCGCTCAGGCGGCGCGGCGGCGGCGCAGGAGGCCGGCGCCGATGAGGAGGCCAAAGAGGGCGCTGGAAGGCTCCGGGATGGGGTCGCCACCACCGCTGATGGTGTAGGATAAGGTGCTGCCGGACATGGAGAAGTTGCCGACGAGGGCGTCGGGCGCGGTGGTCAAGGTGGCGATGCCGTCGACGGTGGTGTAGTACTGGAAGCCGCCCGAGAAGATCGAGGCGATGTCGAGCGGGTTACCCGAGCCATCGGCGAAGATGCCGGACCAAGTGCGGCTGGCGGTCCAGAACGAATCCGCGAAGGACTCGTCTTCACCCAGGACGATGCGGAAGATGGCGCCCGAGCCGGTGAAGTCACCCGTCACGTTGACGCCGTCGTAGGCGGTGCCGCGGCCGGATTGCGCCAGCACGGCGGCGTTGCTCAGGCTGAGGTCCAGATCGAACTGGAAGATCGAGCCGCCGTCCAGAGCCAAGGCCAAGTCACCCACCGTCAGGACGCCGGGGCTGTTGCCGGGGGCCAGCACACCGCCGCTGGCGATGCTCACCGCGCCGTCGATGGCACCCGAGCCGCTGAGGGTACCGCCGTTGGCGACGGCCACGGCGCCGGTGAGGTCGCCGTTGATCTTGAGCTGCGAGTTGTTGCCGACGGCGAAGTTGCCCGCCGAGCTGCTGCCTGCGCCGATATTGAAGAACTCCTCGTTGGCCATCGCGTAGCCGCCGGACAGTTCCGAGACATCCAGGCGGCCGCTGCCGCTGACGGTCACCACCGAGGTGAGCGAGCCGGTGGCACCGAGCTTCAGGACGCCCGCGGTGATGCTGGTGGCGCCGGTGTAGGTGTTGGCGCCGTTGAGGACGAGCAAGCCATCGCCGCTCTTGGTCAGCCCGCGGGCGGTAAGTTCGCTCTGGCCGATGGCTCCGTTGATGGTCAGCGTGCTGTCGGCGGCGGTGTCGATGCTCAGGTTGCTCGTAAGGGTGAGCGGCACATTGAGGTTGTGGGTGCCGGTGGCGCTGATGGCCGCGTTGGTGCCGGCCAGCGTCAGGCCGTTGCTGCCACTCCCCTGGGCGAGCGTGTAGGCGCCGGTGCCGGCCAGCGTCAGGGCGTTGAGGCTTGGGGCCACGCTGTTGAGGTTCACGGTGCCGCCGGCGCCATTGAAGGTGGCGGTGTCGACGTTGGTGTAGTCGCCGTCCAGACCCGCGGCCACCTGGGCGCCGCCTTCTTCTGAGTCCGCCCAGTTGCTGCCGGTGGCGTACGCGCCATTGCCGCCGCCCCAGACCATCTTGCCCGAGTAGACGCCAATCGTATAGCCCGCGGAAACCGTCGTGGCCGCGCTCAGCTCGCGGGTCACGTCCGAGCTAAACGAGCCGCTGCCCATGCCCACGCTCGCCGTGCCGCTGAACGTGCGGGTGAAACCAAGGTTGCTGTCGAGCGTCTGCTCGAAACCGGCCAGCTTGACGCCTTTGGCGTCGGTCGAATCGATTCCCGCCACGGTGGCCGTTTCGGTGTCTGCATAGGCGCCGGTGCCGCCGGTCGCGTAGCTCGAGCTGAAGCTGTTGGAGCTGACGCTGAAGCTCTTGCCGGCGTGGTAGGTCCCCAGGTTGGTCGACGCCACAGTCACCGTGCGGGCCGCCACCGCCGTGCCGGTCACATTCACGCTGACGTCGCTGATGCTGCCAAGTTCCGCGCCGACCGACGAGGTGAAGCTGCCGCTGATGCTGCCCGCCGAGGAGACCGAGCCACCCAAGTTGTAGGTCGCCGTCTGGCTTGCGGCACCGCCGATGAAGCTGGCGCTGCCGGTACCCAGCGACAAGGTCAGGCCGCTGGTGGTCGTCGGGCTGAAGGCTCCGAGCGTCGCATCCCCGGTAACCGCGCGCAGGCCGCTGCTGCTGATGTCCACTGAGCCCGTTGCCGCGGCGCCCACCAGGAAGCGGTTCAGGGCGATCGTTTCCGTGCTCTTGCTGAACGAGCGCTGGTTCACCGCCGTGCCCGTCACGTTCACGCTGACGTCGCTGATGCTGCCAAGTTCTGCGCCGACCGACGAGGTGAAGCTGCCGCTGATGCTGCCCGCCGAGGAGACCGAGCCACCCAAGTTGTAGGTCGCCGTCTGGCTTGCGGCACCGCCGATGAAGCTAGCGCTGCC
>JBILQA010000363.1:0-3020 GCA_044373535.1 Akkermansiaceae bacterium
CATGAACCTGCCCGCGCTTGTCGTTTCGCTTTCGATGATTCTTGTCACGCTGGTGGCCGGGCAGGTGCCCGACGCTGGGGTTTCGCCGCAAGAGCCGCGGTGGAAGCAGTTGGCCCAGGGGTATGGGTTTCTGCTCGGCCAGCAAAACAACCTCAAGCGGATCGAGAAGGATTTCCCCGACCTTGCCGGGGACGTGAAGCAGGCGTGGTTTGCATTCCAGTCGTGCGCGTTGGGCGAGTCGCTGCCGGGGGTTGAGGCGGAGCTTGGGGTGTTGTTGGGCGAGAATTGGCCGGCCGCCAAGGAGAGGATGGCAGCCGAGAACGTGGCAATGATCAACGGCCAGAAGGTTTCGCGGGCCCAGGCGGTGGGGTTCCTGGCCGAGGTTCGGGCCCGCGCCAAGGGTCAGCTGCCGGAGAACATCCGCACCGCCCTGCTCTCCGCCCACCCGCGCTACGCTAAGAACAGCGCCGCGGAGTTGTCCGAAGGATGGAAGCAAACCTTCCGGACCAAGGACCACCCCAAGGCCAAGGGGCTCGATTTTGCCATCTCGCTGCCTGCCAGCTGGTCGAAGCGCGAGGGCAACCGGCCGAACATCATCCAGTTCTTCCAAAGCGGCGGCGGCCACGGGCCACTCATGTGCGCCATCATGGCTAAGACATTCCCGCTTCCTCCCGGCAGCCAGCTCACCCGCAAGGAGCTTGAGGAATTCTTCCGCCCCGAGGAACTCAAAGACCTCGTCCCCGAAAAGGCCACCTTCGTCTCCGCCAAACCGCTCGTCCTCGAGGGCATGCCGGCCGGTCTTCTCATCGCCGACCAAGCCGCCCAGCGCCTCGACCTGAGTGTCACCCTGCGTCTCGTCCAATTCATCACCATCCGCGACAGCTCGATAATCTTCATCCAGTTCTCCTTCGCCAAATCTCCCACCCAGTCCCTCGACGACCTCCAGCAGCAAGTCCTCCCCACCTGCCTCCTCATCGCCAATTCCTTCATCTACTTCCCGCGGTACCAGTAATGACGGTGGTTTTCCGCCGATTGATGAGTGACCTCGGATAACCAAGGCGCGCATAGATTCTCCCTGCCCTCAAAAACAAAAACCAAAGTAAAATCGATACAACTATGAAGCCTATCACACGAATTGCCGCCGGGATCATCGCGATGACCGGACTCCTCCTGACTAGCTGTGCCTCAATTTTGTCTAAGTCGACGTATCCGGTCTCATTTACCAGTTCGCCTGTGGGAGCGCACATCTCGGTGAAGAAGAACGGCGTCGTTGTCCACGAGGGAACCACGCCGTCGACGGTCACCTTAGCGGCTTCATCGGGTTTCTTTTCGGCTGCCAACTATGAAGTGACGTATTCCAAGAAGGGCTATCCGAGCCAAACGGTGCCGATGGCCACGACGATTGACGGCTGGTATGTTGGGAATATCTTATTCGGCGGGCTGATTGGCTTGCTGATCGTTGACCCGGCGACGGGTGCAATGTGGAAGCTGCCCGAGAACGTCAATGCCAACCTGACGCCGGCCGCATCGATTGAAGGAGACAACGGCAAGAAGATTCAGATTGTAGACCGCTCGTCTCTGCCGCGCGAGCTGCAGGATAAGCTAGTGGCCATTAAATAAACGGTTCGCTGATTGCCCCCCGGGGGGGGGCGCGATGAGGCGTAAGGAACTGCTGCGCCTCATCGGTACCGCGATCTGTGCCGAGCCGCTGATGCTGCGCTGCATAAAACTGCTCGGCATTGGCCAGATCAACGCCTTCGCCCTAATGGTCGCATTGGGGACGTGCGCCGCTTCGAGCGCCGGGAAAAGCTCGTCGCATTCCTCGGCATCAATTCCGGTCAGCGTGCTGCAGTGTATCAAGAGGGCAGTCCACCGCAGCCGCGCCAGCGCCGCCGGACCTCGAACGCCTTAGGATTTTTGACCACGGATCACGCCGATGTACACGGATGACCTCGGCCGGAGCGGCGCCTTCAGTCGCCCGAAGCCAGAAGTCACTTTGGAAGTTGAGCGTTGAGCGTTCAACGTTGGACGTTCGAAGCCAGTCGCCTGGCATACCTTCGGCTGGACAGGATGACCGCGGCCAGACCTTGGACGTCGAACTCGAAGCCTCTTCTCCCATCCGTGTAAATCATTGTGATCCGTGGTTAAAATCCCTGTCCTCTCCGATAGGGTATTTTTGACCACGGATCACACAAATTGACACGGATGACTTCGGCAGGAGGACAAAAGCGAAATTGAACGTCGGACGGTGTTCATCCGGATTCTGAAGCTGGGGCTGGCTAAGGGGATTGCCGCAGATGGATTCACGAGGCTCAGGCTGTGATAACGTTCAACGTTGACGCTTGAGAGGCATCGCCCCGTGTTTGGGGCACCCCGTGTGGTAGAGAATGGAGGATGGAGATCCTGATATACAAGAACGGGGAGCAGCATGGTCCGATGAATGAGGTGGCGGTGAAGGAGGCGGTGGCGCGGGGGGAGTTTTGTGGGGAGGATATGGGATGGCGCGAGGGGTGCGAGAGTTGGGTGCCGTTGAAGACGATCGTGGCCTTGCCGCCGGTGATGCCGGCGTCGGTGCGGGTGCCGGTGCGGGTGCCGGTGGCGGCGAAGGTGGCGGCGACCAGAGGGCCGGCTGCTGCGGGAGGAGCGCCGCGGAGTGGGGCGGGGGGATCGTTGGCGTCGCTTGGGTGGGTGCTCGCCGGGGTGCGCAGGCGCACGGCCTATCGCGGGGCGCGCACGATGGTGAGTGCGCCGTTTAACATTATTGGCGGGCTGTTGCTGGTGTTGGGCATCGCGATGGTGGTCATGACGGTGACCGGTTTGGGAGAGACCGTGATGCTGGGTCCGGGGCTGTTAATGGCCTCGGGGATGATCATCGCGGGTCTGTTCCATCTTGGGTTAGCCGCTCTGGCCTCGGCGGTGTTCGACATCGCCGATGCGGCCTTGGCGCGCAGGGCGGATGGCGAGGCGCGCGGTTGAGAAGCGTGCGCTTGGGCACAAGGTCGAACGGTGGAAGTTGAACG
>JBILQA010000061.1:0-10278 GCA_044373535.1 Akkermansiaceae bacterium
GTCTGCGGCATGCGCCGCGAGTGTCTGGGAGTCGGCAGCCAGCCGCTTGGCGACCTCGGTGGGGGATTCCACGCGGCTGGCGGTCTGCGGCGCGCTTGCGCCGGGGCGCTCAAGCCGCGGCAGGTTGAGACTGGCAAGCTCGCGGTCAAGCTCGGCGCGCTCTGCATCGATGGCCGCTTGGGCCGCGGCGGTTGCCTCGGTGGCGCTGCTGTGGGCCAGCAGGTCCGGGCGGATCTGCAAGAGGATTAGCGCGAGGAGCACAACGATCATCAACAGCCCGACAACCAGAGTCTTGCTCTGGCCGTCGGGCTGGCCGTCGACCTCGGCCTCGGCGGCGTTCGCGGCAGTGGGCCCATCCTCGTTGGGCTGCAGGGGAGTGTCGGCTGGCATTGACGCCAACCATGGGCCCGCTGGACGGGGCATGTCAAAAATCAAACTGCGAGCGAACCGCCGGGGGCAACCAATTCAAGAAGCTGCTCGGGCGTGTCTATCAGATAGTCCGGTTCTTCGCGCTCAAGGGATGCGCGCGAGTTGAAGCCCCAGGTGACGGCGGCCATGGCCACGCCGGCCTTCTTGGCGGCGCGGATGTCGCGGATCTCGTCGCCGACATAGAGCATTTCCTCGCCGCGGATGGAAAACGTCTTCTGGATGGCGCGCAGGTGCTTGGCCTTGCCGGAGAGCTTGGAGGTTGAGCTAACAAAGCGGAACAACTCGGTGAGCGAGTGGGCGGCGAGGAAGAGCTCGACGTTCGATGCTGTGTTAGAGGTGAGGATGCCAAAGCAATGGGCACGATCGCGCAGGGTCGGCAGGAGCGCGGCCATGCCGGGGATGAGCTGGATGGCACCGATGTTGGAGCGGAGCATCGAGGTGGCGCGCACGAGCAGAATGGGAACGCGGTGCTTGGGGATCCCGAGGTGGGAAAGGAGCTGCTTGAGCGAGAAGTGCTGCAGGTCGGGCACCTCCGCGGAGCTGACCTGGCGCAAGGAATACTCGATGGCGAGGAGGTTGTAGACCCTGCGCGCCTCGTCCAGGGTGTTGGCGATGGTGCCGTCAAAGTCAAAGATCACCGAGCGGTAGGTCATTGGGACGGATCCTAGCGCGCCCGCCGGAGTGAAGGAAGCCCGATGGTCGGTTCGCCAGGGGTAAAAAATGGGTCGCCGCCGCCCCGCGGGCAGGCAAGGATGCGGCGCTCATGAAACCTGTGCCGCGCTGTTTGGTAGTTGCGACCGCTTTGGCCGTCGCGGTCCTGTTAGGTTCATGCGAGCAGCGCCCGGAGGCGACGGCTGGCGCCGTTCCACCGACCCCGGCGGCGGCATCTGTGGGACCCCTGCGGTTCCGCATCACCCTGGACGCCGGACTTGCCCCGGCAGGCGCCAGCGGGAGGTTGTTAGTTTTCATGGGTCCCGGCGCCCAGCAGCAGGAATCCCTGGGCACAGGCTTCATTCCGGGCGGCACTTGGCTGGCAGCCGCGGAGCTCGACCATCTCGGCGCGGGTGAGGAGCTGGTATTTGATCCGGACGCGCTGGCCTATCCACAGGCATTCTCCTCGGCCCGGCGGGGAGCCTATCAGGTCATGGCGCTGCTGGATGTTGACCACAGCTATGCGTATAGCGGCGAGGGAGCGGGCGACCTCAAGAGCGAAGTGCTCGCGCTGGGCGACCTCAATCCGGCCACCAGCGGAGCGGTTGAGCTCAGGCTAACACGTGCAAACCGTGCGGAGCCTGAGGTGGGCGACACCGAGGAGATCAAACTTGTGGAGTTCACCAGCGCCGCGCTGAGCGGCTTTTGGGGCCGGCCAATCAAGATGCAGGCAGGCGTGGTGCTGCCGCCGGGTTACAGTGCGGCTGGCAGCAACAACCGGTATCCGACCGTCTACCACCTGCATGGTTTCGGCGGGGACCACCGCGATGCCTGGGGCAAAGGGGCGGCGGTGAGCAAAGCGATGAGCGCGGGGAGGATGGCGCCGATGATCCACGTGTTCCTCAACGCATCGTGCCCAAGCGGCGCCCATCAGTTTGCCGACTCGGCCAACAACGGGCCGTGGGGCCGGGCGCTCACCGAGGAGTTCATCCCCCACCTTGAGAAGCAATTCCGCACCAGTGGGACGGCGGGCGGGCGGTTCCTAACCGGCCATTCGTCCGGCGGCTGGTCGTCGCTGTGGTTGCAGGTGAACTACCCGGATTATTTTGGCGGCACGTGGTCAAGCGCGCCGGACCCGGTCGACTTGCGCAGTTGGACCGGGATAAACGCGACGCCGGGGACCCAGGACAACGCCTACCGGGAACCGGACGGCAGCCCGAAACAGTTGGTGCGCAACGGCGCGGACTGGATCGCGAGCGTCCAACAATTTGTTGGGCAGGAGGAGGTGACCGGGGAATACGGCGGCCAGTTTGCGTCGTTTGAGTGGGTCTGGAGCCCGCGGGGCGCGGACGGGCGGCCAATGAAGTTGTTCAACCGGCGCACCGGCGAGCTCAATCGGGAGGTCGTCGCGGCTTGGCAAAAGTTCGACATCCGCCGCCTCCTGGAAACCAACTGGACGGCTCTGGAGCCGAAGCTCAAGGGGAAGCTCCACATCTTCTGCGGGGAGCTGGACACCTTCCGGTTGGATGAAGGGGTGCGCCTGCTCGCCGAGTTCTTCGCCGCCAAAGGGAGCGATGCGGTTTGCGAGATCGTCCCCGGACGCAACCACAGCAACCTCTATCAGCCCCACGAGACCTTCCCGCAGGGACTGGCGATTCGAATCGACCAGGAGATGGCGGCGGCCTACGCGGCAAGCGCGGCCGGCGGTTACCATTGATCCTCGGTGGGCTGCCAGGACTCGTCGGGGTTGAAGACGTTCATTTCGGCGAAGGTTTTGAGGGTATCTGGGCCGAGGTCCTTTTCGTAGACCACGCCGGTGTGGCTGACGATGAAGGACTTCACGCCTGTGACCTGATATTCGGCGGGGGCCGCGGCGAGGGCGAAGCCGCCGATCATGGCGCCGCCGATGAGGAAGTTGAGCTCGCCAAGCGGAGCGTCAGGGCCCTGGCCCTTGAGGATTTTGAAATAGTATCCGTGATAGGGCTGGGGCTTGTGGGTCTCCGTGTAGCCCTGATCAAGGGCCTTGGCGATCTCCTCGCCGACCGGGCCACCCCAGGTGCCATCGGGGTTTTTCCAGGCAAGGCCGTCGTGCTTCCCCGGCGTGCTGATGATCCGCTGGGCGTATTGGTTCACGGTGGCGCCGTCGTGCTTTTCCGCGGCGTATTCTTGCTGAGCCTCGACAAATCCGCGGCAGATTTCGATTGCGTCGAGCTCGTTGGCGCCGATGCGGCGGCGAAGGATTTCGTCGCGTCCCGCGGGGGTATCGAAGGCCCATTTGGCGTTTTTTCTGACGATGGGGATCGGGAGCGGGAAGGCGTCCTCTCCGACCAGGAGGGTGGCGCGATCCGGGTTCTGCGGATCGAGTTGGATGGACTGCCTTTGCTTGGCTTTGGCGGCGAATTCGCCGGCGCGCTGCTTGTCCATCACGGGGTCTTCGGAGCTGACGATCTCGTCGCTGCCCGGGCCGAGGATCTCCTTGAGTGCGTCGACCTTAAAGGATGCGGCGGCCTCCACGAGGCTTGCCGCGGCCTGTTCGGGTGAATCGAAGGATTTTTGCGCCTCGTCGGGCAGGGCTTGGACGGACAGGCAGAGCAGGCCCGAGGCAAGGATGACCGCGACGGGGTGATTGGAGGGTTTCATGATGATGGGGGAACATGTTTTTGCTGCGAGTTGACCGGGAGCTTCACCGGCGCCTTCCGCCGCCGGCGGCGCCAGGGCGGCCGGCGCTGCGCATGCTGCTGCTCCCTCTGAGGCTGCTGGTCCGAGCCGCCTGGCCGCCATAGTTGCCACCTCCAAAGGTGCTCCTGCTGGCACTTGGACTTGAGGACAAACTGCGTGCGCCAATGCTGCTTGGGCTGCTTGGGCGGGTGGCGGGCTTGGCGGCAGGGCGTGCGGCCGGCTTGGCGGCAGGGCGTGCGGCCGGCTTGGAGCTTGGACGGGTTGCGGGCTTGGGGCGGGCGCCTGCGCCAACACCCCCCGGGGCGCCCGGACCTCCCGGCCGTCCCGGGCTGCCAACGCCGCCGAGGGCGCCTGGACCCCCGGGCCTTCCCGCGCCACCGATGCCACCCACGCCACCCACGCCGCCCACGCCGCCCACGCCGCCCACGCCGGGACGGATTCCGCCGCCGACGCCTTTGATGCCGCCGGGGCCATAGGGAGCGCCGCCGCGGTGGGCGGGCTGGTGGGCCCATTTGTTGGCGCCTTGGAGGTTGTGAACCTTGTTGTAGTGGTTGATGTAGTTGTTGTGGATGTCGATATCCACGTCGCCGTGGCGCCAACCACAGTGGTATCCCCAGGCGCCACCCCAGGCGGCCCCAAGAACGATGCCGGCGCCGAAGGCGAGGCCGGTGCCGGGCACGTAGCCAGGATAGATGTAGGATGGATAGGGCTCAGCGACAGGCGGGCCGTAGACGACGGTGGGATCGTAGGACGGGACGTAAACGACCTGCGGATCAGCTTGCTGGATGACGATGACGTCCGGGCCGCCAGCGACGGTTTCGGTGGTGACGGTTTGTTGCTTGTTGCTGACGAGGGCCTGGTTTTTCTGGGCCTTTGCGCGCATGCGCTGGATGGCGGCCATGACCTCGTCGGGCTGGGCGAGAAACGCGTTTCCCATGGCGGTGGTCCACTGGATGTTGCCGGCGAGGCGTGCGACGACCTCGGGGAGGGCAACCATGGCCTGGACGCTGGGGTCCCAATTTTGTTTTTGCACGGCATCGGCAAGTGCTTGGCCATGGAGGTCCTTGTTGCGTTCCGACCATTGCTGGAGCTGGATGATTTCGAGTGGATAGGTGCAAGCCACGAGCGTCTGGCTCAGCAAGGGATCCGGATAGAGGGCGATTGGCGCGACGAGCGAATCGAGCTGGTCACTGGAAAGCTTCCATGACTCCTGCGCGCCGGGCTCGGGAGCCGCGGCGGGGGTGGCGAGATCCTGGCCACGCGCGCTTGGGGCGCCCGGCGCGAGGGCGGCGAGCCATAGGATGGCCAACGCCGCGCGGAAAGTTAGGGTGGCGGATTTGAGTCCATGGGCGCGTGGTTTCATGACGAGGGAGGAGTTTGAGGTTAGAGGTGGGCTCGGGGGCGATGGCGACCCGATACGGAGGGATCCTTGGGGGAAGCCCGCCGGAGGATTTGCCAGGGCGGCTGCCTGGGGCTGCCTGGGGCTGCCTTGGGCTGCCTTGGGGCTGCCGATGCCTTGTGAGTGCCGGGGGGAACCGGGATGGCCGGTGGCCAAGAAAGTGGGCGAGGTAGGGAAGCGCGGGGAGAGCGGCCCGTGCCAAGGGCAACCTCGCTCAGAAAACGAGGGAGTCAACGGGAAGAGAGACTTCATCCTCTTCTGCGTGGCCAACTGCGACCTCGACCCGCAGGGGCTGGCAATCAGGATTAGCCAAGAACCTCGCGGGGGCCTGCGCCGCAGTCATCGATGCCCGAGCTGGAGGCGAAGGATGCGACGGAGCTCAGCGATGGTTTCGGGCAGTTCGCAGGCGCCGTGGGGCCCGGGGACGATTTTTTCCGACGCGGCGGAATCCAGGTGGGAGCTCCAGTAGGCGACGACGCCGTCGGAGCTGTTAGGCGTGTCGCCCTTGCCCCGGTCACCGATGATGGAGTGGTGGGGAACGGTGATGGGGCGGCTGTCGAGGACCTTGTGGGTGGGATTGCGCGGCGAGAGGCCATCGACGCTGGTGGGCATGCGGTGGGGATCGCCGGTGACAAGGGCAATGGAGCTGCCAAGGGATTCGGCGGTGTTGGCGACAAGGGCGGCTGGGAGGGAAATGGCGCGGATGGCAAGGGTGCCGAGGGTGCCAACAGCCATGTTGCTGCCGCGGTGGGGAGTGCAGATGAAGACGACGCGGTCCACGCGCGGATTGGCGCGAAAGATGGTGGCGCGTTGGACGAGGCTTCCGGGCTTGATGTTTTTGAACAAGGCGGCGGCCTTGTCCTTGCCGATGACGTCCCATGCCTGCCGATCAACATCGACGACTTGGGCGTGGGCGAGGATGCCGCCCATGCTGTGGCCGACGAGGACGGCATTTTTCGCCTTGGGATGGAGCTGGTAAGCCATCGCCAGCTCATCGCGCAGGCGCATCGCGGAGTAGAGTGGTGGGTTGCCGGTCGGGTAGGCGAAGACCCAGCACTGGTAGCGGCGGCGCAATTCCGGGTCGGTTGCAAGTTCGTTGATCACATTGCGCCACATCCGCGGGGTGGAGATGAGGCCGTGGACGAAGATCAGCGGGATGCGGTCCGGATCATAAGGCTGAAGCATGTACAGGCCGGTGATGCCCATGTGTTCTTGAACCTTGAGGGCGCCCATGAGGCCCTCGAGCATCTCGGATTTCTGCGGGTAGTAGGCAAGTGGCGCGGAGAAGTCCGCCGCGAGCACGCGCGGCTTGGAGGCGATGCGCGAGATGGCTTTCTCGGTCGGGTCGATGAGCGCGAGGGTTACGTCCTGGCCCTTGAAATCCAGCACGGCGGTGACCGGCGCGGTGACCCCAACCAAGGGCGCAAATGGCTCGCGCGGATGGGTGGAGCGCACTCCAACAAGTGCGCCACCCAGGCCGTCAACCTGGTTGCGGTGCTTGATGGTTTTGAGCTTCACGCTGTCGGCGCGGGTGAAGGAGGTGAACCATCCTGGGTCGAGCTGTCCGGGCTTGTTCTGAGGAGCAAAGCGGAGCCGGTAGGTCGTGTGGTGATCGGTGAGGGTAAGCGGCCTGTTCCACAAGCTTGGGTTTCGCGCAGAGCGCAACAACACGGTGAGGTCGGCAACCGCGGTGTTGTAAATAACGCGTGCGGGTGGCGCGGATGCGGGTGCGTCGAGGAGCGAGGAAGCCTCCCGCGCGGAGTTGAGATAGAGAACCGCCCGCTGCTCATCGGTGAGCGTGAGCTTGCCGGCCTGGCGCAGCTGGGTGGCTGCGTGGCCGTACAAGCCATCCGCCCGCGGCATCCCGGATGGCGCACAGGCGCTCAGAACCAGGGCGACGAGGAGCGGGATGCGGATGAAACGTCGATTCATGGCAAGATGGCATAAGCCGCAAAAAGGATCGGGGGGTGCGGGCAGGGCGGGCCAGCCCTTCTCTCCAGGCGAGCAGCCTGGAAAGTGGGGGCATCAACGCCGGCGGCCGAGCCATTCAGAACGTGTACTGGTATCCGAGCAACAGACCGTGGCTGACAACGTCATAGGTGGTCGGACCACTGGTGTAATCGGTGCCCAGAGCGCGGTAGCCAAGCCCAAGGGAGCCCTTGTCGCTGAGGCGGTAGCCAAGCAAGGCCATGGCCTGCCAGGTGAGGTCCGAGGAGACGTTGAATCCGCCGATGTCGGCGAGGCCGCGGAGGAAGAACTTTTCCGAGAGATCGCGGTGGAAGCGGACGCCGACGATGGGGTCGATCCAGGTTTTTTCAGCCGATGCGCTGCGTGCGAGCTGATTGTTCAAGCGGATATCGACATCGGTTTCCATCCAGTTGACGCGGGCGCCGGCGAAGACATCGAGATGGTTCGTCGGGTTGTCCGTGACCCGGTAGAACACGGCATAGTTGCCGACGAACTGCTCGATCTGGGAGTTGAACGTGCCAAGCTGGTTGGTGACGGAGGGCTCGAGCTTGGCGTAGAAAAAGTCACCCATGAAGCTCCAGCGGCCTTTGCCGACCTCGACAAGACCCATGAAGGTGAACTTGAGGTTTTCAAAGATCTTATCAAACGGGACGTCAACCGGCACGGTGGTTCCCTGGAAGGCCATTTCGCCGTCAAGCCGCGTGAACCAGCCGTAGGCCGAGGAGGAAACCCGCCAGCCGGATTCGGTGGTGGTCACCAGGGTGGGCTCCTGAGGCGAGAGGGCGACGGTGCCCGCCATGACCGGGGTGGCGGCGAGGAAGAGACCGGAGGCGATGGCGGCAAGGGTTCTGGTTTGCATGAGCTTGGGTATTGGTTGTTAGTTAGTGGGCGAAGAATGGTTTGAAAGGAAAGCCGAGGACTCGCGGATCAATGCCGCATGGACCAGGGCGGTGCGGGCGGGATCGGGTTGAGCGCCGGTGAGGCGAAGGCAGAGTTTGGATGGGTGGGCTTCGAAGTCGCAGTGGCTGGCCTGGGGGATTGCAACGATGCGGCAGCCGGGAATGGTGGCGAGCATGGCGGCGGCGTTGCGGTTGGCGTTGCCTGGCCCGGGAGCACCAAGGATGGCGAGGGCCGGGATGCGGAGTTTTTGCGCGGCCTGGGTGCCGAGCGCGCGATGATCAACCGGATCAATGAGCAGCAAGCGCTGGCAGGCGGGGTCCTCGACGGCGGCGATCAGGGCGGTGAGTCCGCCGGCAGAAAAGCCAGCATAGGCGACGTTGTTCCAGCCAAGGGACTCGCGCAGCGCGATGAGGTCGCGGGCATTCTCGGCATGGTTGCCCGCCCACGGCCGGGACCGCCGCAGGGCGATGCAGGCGGTTTCGATGTTCTGATCAGCCAGCGCCTTGGCGAGGTGATCAAGGGTTTGCGGGCTGCGCAGGAATCCGTGCGCAAGGATGACCCGCTGGCGGGCAGGAGACGCGGGAGAATGGAGAGTGTATTGAATGTTGCCTCGAGCGGTCGCGCGGACGAGAAGCTCGGATGCGGCAGATGGCGAGCAGCTAGCCGAGAGCGCGCTCATCAGCAAACCGATGAGCGCGCCGCAAAACATCCCAGAGCGCGTGCTCTCGGTCCAGTGCTTGGGGAAATTCCGCGCGGCTTGCATCCAGGCTTGTTAGGATTTCGGAAACAAAAACGTGAGCCCAAGGCGCAGGCCCCATTCCGGGCCATCGTCAGGCCGCTGCGCATAGTAGCGGGCGCCCACGAAGGCCTGCATGGGCTGATCCCCCACCTTGAAGAGCTGGCTGACGACGAAGTTGAGTGGGACCGTCCACTGGGAGTTTGACCAGTCGTAGGTTGCTTCCGTGTTGAGCGTGAGGGTCGTCTTGGTGGGCAGAATGTAGGCGGCGAATGGCTGGAGGAACGTGGCGTTGACTGGATCCCGATCCCCTTCCCCGGCGACGTCCCAGAGGTGATTGACGAGTCCGCCGACGGTCCATGGGCCGCTTTGTTTGAGAACCACCGCGGTGGGACCGATCCCCCACTTGCCGGCGCCAAGCAGCTCGTCGGTAGCCGTGGGGATGAGGATCACCGGGCCGACGCCCCAGATCGGAGAGCTCTGCTTCGGGGAAAAGAACAGGCTCTGGGTAAGGTCGCCGAGACCAAATTCATCAAGCGAGTTGCCGGCCGCCGCGAGACCCTCCTGATCGATGACCGGCAAGATGCTGCGCGAGATGAGGTTCCAATCCTCGCTGATGGCGAAGGGGATGACTGGTTGGATGTTGGTCCGCCAGACGGTGCCCTCTCCGGGACCAACGCCGAAGTCGACGTTGGCTTGGATCGGCAGGCTGATGAGGTCGGAAATCGGGTTGGCAAGCTTCTTGGCAAAATCCGCTTCCTCCTGGGCGTGAAGTGCGCAGGCGGCAAGGGCGAGGGTGGTGAGGGTGGTGGCGATTTTAGGAGTCATATGGGGGAATCCACGGGTGGAAGGGAAAAAAGAGGACCAGCAACGCTTAGGGCTGGCGCGTGGCGAAGGGGCCGTCGTTGGTCATGATCAAGCCGTTGCTTTTCACATATTCATCCCAGAGCTTGATCATCGCCTCGCGCTTTTCGGGGTTCTTGGCCGACAGGTCGGTGATTTCCGCGGGATCGTCGTTCATGTTGAACAACTGCCAGTCGCCGGTACCGCCGGCGGCCGGCAGCATGTGGAGGATTTTCCAGTCCCCTTGGCGGATGAAGCGGTTGCCGAACAATTCGCCGCCGATCCAGTCCGTCTCCTTGCGGGTGCTTGCCTCGCGCCCCGCGAGCAGCGGCCACATCGAAAGCCCTTGTGGCGGCGCCACAGTGGCGCCGGCCTGCGCCGCGGGATGCTTGAGTCCCGCAGACTCCAAGAAGGTCGGCAGGATGTCCATGACGTGGAGGACCGAGGGACTGATGTCGCCGGCATGCTTGACGCCCGGACCGCTTACGATAAGCGGCGCACGGATTCCGCCGTCCGCCTCGACGCCCTTGAACTGGCGCAGTGGCACGCTGCCGATCTGGGCCCATGCCGGTCCGTACTCGGAGCATGACCCCGGACGGCCGATGTTCTCGAGGCTGTTGTCGAAGGCTTTGATGAACCAGTCATGGGCGGCGGGCGAAAGCTTGGCGACCAG
>JBILQA010000364.1:0-3001 GCA_044373535.1 Akkermansiaceae bacterium
GGACAAACTTGGGCGCTTATCTTCACCAAGGCCTCCACACGCACCCGGGTGTCGTTCGAAGTCGGCTTGCGGGAGCTTGGCGCAGCGCCGATGTTCCTCTCGAAGAATGACATCCAACTCGGGCGCGGCGAGCCGATCCGGGACACCGCACGCGTCCTTGGGCGCATGGTCCACGGCGCGATCATCCGCACATTCGACCAGCAGGATGTGGTCGATTTCGCCGAGTTTTCAGGCATCCCGACGATCAACGCCCTCACCGACGCCGAGCACCCCTGCCAGATTCTCGCCGACCTATTGACGATCCGCGAAAAGCTCGGCACCTGGGATGGCCGCAAAATCGCCTTCATTGGCGATGGCGACAACAACATGTCGCGCTCGTGGATGTGGGCCGCCAAGTACCTTGGCTTTGAATTGGTCATCGCCTCCCCGGGAAACTGCCAACCGCCAGCCGAGTTCATGGCCCGCCTTGCGGCGCCCAATGTGCGGCTCACCGAGGATGCTGCCGAGGCGGCCCGCAACTGCCACGTAATTAATACCGATGTCTGGCTCTCCATGGGCCAGGAAGACCAGCATGAGAAGGAAGCCCAGTTCGGGCCCTATCAAGTCAACCAGGCGCTGCTGGCCAACGCCGCTCCGGGCCACATCGTCCTGCACTGTCTGCCGGCCTACCGCGGCAAGGAGATCACCGCCGAAACCCTTGAGCTCCACGCTGAGACCATCTTCCAGCAGGCGGAAAACCGTCTCCACGCCCAGAAAGCGATCCTCGCCACCCTGACGCGCTAGCCAGCAAGCAGCATCGTTCTGGTCCGCCGACGGGCAATTCGCAATGCGCCGCGCACGCCGGCGGAGTCGGCACGCATCTTGCCTACGTCACGGCTCCCACAGCAGCAGCACGGCGCACGCATGGCGAGCCCGCCTGCGATCCGGAACAGCGTCTGCGAGAGAATTCGGCGAGTCCTCACTCTGGCTTCGGCCAAACCCCGCTCTTATCGCCATGAACTCCCACCCAAACACCACTCCCCCTCCTGCAGCCACCGCATTTGGCCATGAACCCAACGAATCCGGACAGCTGCCCACCACCATGGGAAATTCCCCAGCCACGGACCCAAACCGCCAAAAAATGATGCTCATGGTCGGCTCGGGCCTCATGCTTGGAACCAGCCTGCTGGTTCTCAACCGCGCGCGGGTTTTCAGCCCCGCGGGATTCGCATTCCGCACGCTCGCCCCGCAGGCTCTTGGAGCGCTCAGCCAGCGCCTGATGCTCCTCTCCCAGGAACTCGGCGAGAAGGTTGGCCTCCTCGAACGCAAACCATTCCTGAGCCGCCTGTTAACCGGGCGATCCTCCAGCCTCAATGTCAAAGGCCTCAAGCAGGCCCAGCAAAAGGTCAGCGACGCCGGTTCCCACGCCATCGACGCCATCCGCGACGGCCTACATGAAACCCGCCTCTATTCCTCCCGCGTCGCCAAGGAGCATCCTGCCGCCACAGCCGGCAGCGGGCTCTTTCTCCTTGGGCTGATCACCGCCGCCCTCATCATGCCCAGTTCCATGGCCCGATCATCCCTACCCCGCCTTGTGATCAAGTAGGCACACCGCCGCTCAGCTTTGGCACGGCCCCCTTCGGCTTGCCCGAAGGCGGCCACGGCCAAAAAAATGCCGTGCTAGTTCAGCTAAGACAGGGCCTAGGGCCTATGACAGGGCAGCAGCCATGCTAGCGCACCCAGCTAATACAGGTCAGCTAATACAGGTCCTTGTCAGCAGCGCGGCCGGTTCCAGCCGAGGCCGTCGCCGCTGCTGGCGCGGGCCCCTTAGCGCCGCGCTGCTTGATCAGATCGGCTTCTGCCGGGCTGGGCGTGTAGTAGGTGTAGTAGCTCGTGTAGTACTGGTACTGATTGTCGCTACTGATATCGACGTTGTTGAGGACGACGCCAATCACGTGACCGCCGACGTTTTCGACCGCTTGCTTGACGCGCACGAGCATGTTGCGCGGCAACTTGCGGTGCTGGACAACGATCATGGTCAGATCCACTTCGCTTGCCAACACGGAGGCATCGCTGACGCCAAGGATTGGCGGTGAGTCAACCAAGACAAGATCGAAGCGCTGCTTCACGTCCGCAAGCAGTTCGGACATTCTGCGAGAGTTCAAGATTCCGGCGGCATCCGTTGGCAGGATGCCTGAGGGCATGAAGTAGAGATTCTCCACTGGCGTCTGCAGGATGACCTCCTCGAGAGCCATGTCGGTGGTCAGGTAGTTGCTCAGCCCGATGGAGTTGCTGATATCAAAGAAAGTGTGGAGGCGGGGCCGGCGCAAGTCGCCGTCGATCATCAGGGTGGTGTAGCCGCCTTGGGCACAGATGTAGGCCAAGTTGACCAAGGTGGTGGATTTCCCCTCGCCCGCGCCGCCGGAGACGACGGTGATCGAGTTGTCCTCGGGGTTCTTGCGATTGAACTCGATATTGGTGCGGAGGATTCGATAGGCCTCTGCGTCCGGGCTCATTCCGCCAAGTTTATGGAGAATGCCAACGTCCTGGGGAATCACGGCAAGCACCGGAACCTGCAAGTAGCGCTCGACATCCTCAAGGGTCTTCACCGAGGTGTCGAAATACTCAATGAGGAAGGCGATCGAGAGGCCGAAGATCAAGCCGGCCAAGGCTCCAATTCCTAGATTGAGCCCGACGTTGGGGCTTACGGGTTGGACCGCCACGGTTGGCTCCTCGTGGAGGATGATCGGGCTGCCATCCAGCTTCAGGCTGATGCGCTCAGCTTCAAGGCGGATGCCCATTTGGATGAGCATTGCCTCGGCGTTGTCGACGTCTTTGCGGGCCTCGACATAATCGTTGGCATCGATCGCCTCAGAAATGGCCTCTTCACGCGTCCGGTCGCTGGCGGATTTGAGCCGCGCCAAGGTCGCCTTGTAGGTCTCAAGGTTTGAGCGCAGCACATTGCGCAGGGCATGGACGCCCTCATCGAGGTCTTTGCGCATCTCCTCAACGAGCTGAGTGC
>JBILQA010000366.1:0-2984 GCA_044373535.1 Akkermansiaceae bacterium
GAAGGACGCTTGGTCAACCTCGGCTGCGCCACCGGCCACCCGAGCTTCGTGATGAGCAACTCGTTCACCAACCAAACGCTTGCCCAGATCGACCTGTGGAAAAACCGCGACACCTACCTCCCCGGCGAGGTCATGGTGCTGCCCAAGCACCTCGATGAGGAGGTCGCCCGCCTCCACTTGGAGAAAATCGGCGCCAAGCTCACCACCCTTACCCAAGACCAGGCCGACTACATCGGCGTGGCTCCGCAGGGGCCCTACAAGGCCGATGCCTACCGCTACTAAGCGCGGCAGCTTGAAATGATCCCAAAACCCCGCGCCGGCAACGGTGCGGGGTTTTTTGTGTCCGGGGTTTTTTGTGTCCGCCTGCCCGTCGCCCCGCGCTTGTCCCACCCCTTTTGTTAGAAAGGGCGGCATCTCGCTGCTCAGCCAACCCGAGCGGCGCGCCATTTCATCTCATGGGCTACGCCATCATCATCGCTTTTGTTCTGCTTGTCATTTTGGGGCTCGGGTTGGCGATCCTCTCAATCTTGGAAGAGCGTTAGTGCTTTGGGAGCCTGTTAGCGCAGCTGTTTGCCGAGTCCTTCGGCATAGCCAGCGAGTTCAAGGTAGGCGCGGCCAATCGGCTTGGCGGTCGCCTCGTCGATGACCTGGCAGGCGCCCTCCCAGTAGCTGAGCGAGCCGGTTAGCTCTTGGTTGTCGACGAGCGGGCGCAGGCGCAGGCGCAGCGGGGCGCTTGTTAGCGGGTCGGTGGTTTGGATGACCACCTCGACTGGGTAGCGGGTCTTTGTGGTTGGGCTTTGCCACCAGCGGCTGCGCTCCCACTTGAACTCCTCGGCGTTGTGGCTGGTGAGATTGGCGTTGCGGTCAATCCAGATCAGGCGCGAGAACGGGTCGGGCGAGCCGTCGGGGCGGCGCAGGATGTAGGCTTTGATCTCGCGGCCATCGTCGAGGTGGATGGCCGTCCAGTCCCAGCCGGCGAGGTCGCCGCTGAGTTGGCGGCTGGCGATCTCATGGTCCATCCAGCTCGTTCCGGTGATTTCTGCCGATCCATCCGTGGTGCGCAGGGTGCCGCGGGTGGCCAGCCGCGTGAATGTTAGGTAGTAGCTGGTTGCCTGCGGATGAGCGCCCTTGCGCGAGACGCCGTCTTGGCCGAAGCGCACCAGCGGCTTGTTGGGGACCAGGGTGACCGCCAGGGAAATGTCGCTGCCGATGCTGAAGCGCAGGTCCATCGTCTGGGTGGCCGGGTCGGTCATGCGTAGCGACCAGTTGCCGTTGCGCACATCGAGGCTTTCGGTGGCGGCGTGGGCGTCCCAGCCGCCGCGGTTGAGCCGCTGCTGGTGGTGGAACCGTTTGGACCCGACGTCGGTGAGCGCGGCGTGGGCGAGGAAGAACTGGTCGCTGCCGAACTCGTTGTTGGGCGCGGCGTTGGCGGCGGCCGGCGGCGCCGCGCGGCGGAAAAACGTCGCCTGGTAGCCGAAGGCGCGGCCGTCGGCGGCCGCCACCTGGCCAGTTAGGTACCACCATTCGATCTTGTAGTCCGGGTGGCTGCCGTGGTCCCGGGGGAACTCGAGCGGGCCGTTGGGAATGGGCACGCGGAAGCCGTCCTCGGTTAGCTCCTGTTGGGCACAGGCGAGGCCCAGGTGCAGGAAGCTGGCCAGGGCAATGGATAGCAGTTGTCTCATCGGGCGGAAGAGGGATGCAGCAGGCGGTTGGCGCGCAGGCCGGTGAGGAAGGCGGTGGCCGCGCCGGTGAGAAGGATAATGATGGCCAGGGTGGCGAGCTTGGCGCCGGGCACGGCAAATTGGAGAGTCCAACCGAAGGACTGCTTGTTAATGACAAAGACCAGCAGGTGGCCAAAGGCAAGGGAGAGGAGCAAGCCGCCGGTGAGGCCCACAAGGGCAATGCCGGTGCCCTCCACCGCCGTGGCCGCCGCGATCTCGCTGCGGCGCATGCCGAGTTGGCGCAGGGTCTCGAGCTCGGGGATGGACTCGCGCAGGATGTTGGTCAGGGCCAGCGCCAGACCCACCAGGGCAATGAACACGCTGATAAGCTCAAGCGCGCGGGTGATGGCGAAGGTCTGCTGGAAAATCTCCAGCGCCACGGCGCGCAGCTCGCGGTTGCTGCGGATGTTCAGGCCCGGGTGGCGCGACTGCCAGGCGGCCACCACCTCGCCGGCCTGCCCGGGATCGCTGAGGAAAACGCTCAGGTTGGTCGCCGCCGCGGTGCCAAACCAGGAAACGAGGTGGGACCTGTCAATGGTCAGCGAGCCCTGCTCGTTGCCGTAGTCCGCCTGCACCGCGGCAATCCGCAGGGTGCGCGGACCCTGCGGAGTGGGCACCTCTATCAGGTCGCCGGCCGTCCTGGCAAAACGTGTGAGGAACGCCTCGTTGGCGATGGCCGCCACCGGGGCATCCGGTGCTCCTGCCAGGAAGGTGTCCCTGCTCGGCGGCGCGCCAAGCCAGAGCAGGTGCTGCCGGGTCCCCAGCAGCGAGAGGTCGGCGCCCCCAAGATAAGTCGGCACTCCGTTGAGCTCAATCGGCAGGGCCAGAAACACATCGATGGCCGCCACCCGCGGGTCGCTCTCAAGCTCGCGCCACGTCGCCTCGCGGATCCGGTTGAGCGAACCGGCACCCTGGGCGCCCGCGCTTGTTAGGTAGACGTCGGCCTGGAAGCGGACGTCGATCCAGCTTCTAACCGTCTTGTCGAAGCTGCCGACGAGGATGGCCATGGATGCGGCCATGGCGGTGGCGACAAAGAGCCCGGCGGCGGCGAGTTGGTGGCGGCTTGAGGCGCGGCGCAGGCGGGTGGCGCCCAGATGGAGGGCGGGTGAGGCGGCGCACAGGCGCATGGCGAGGCGCGCGAGCGGCGGAAACAGGCAAGTGGCGACGAGCGTGCCGCCAAGCAACCAGAGCAGAGCCGCAGCGTAGCCAGCTAACGGGAAGCGGCTGCCGCCGGCCATGCTCAGTGGCGGCAGGAAGCGCAGG
>JBILQA010000062.1:0-10151 GCA_044373535.1 Akkermansiaceae bacterium
AACCCCCGCGTCGGCCCACAAAAAACGGGCTCCCCATGAGGGAGCCCGCTTTTAGTGAGATCAGTCCAATAGGTCCTACAAGACCTATGCTTCACCTATTCGCCAACGGCGAAGCGGACAAAGCGGCGCACGGTGAGGGTGTCACCGAGCTCCTTGCCCTTGGCTTCAAGCATCGCCTTGACGGTGGTGTCCGGGTCCTTAACGAAGCCCTGCTCAAGCAAGCAGCTCTCGGCGAAGAACTTGGACATCTTGCCGACGAGGATTTTCTCGATCATCTCGGCTGGCTTGCCGGTTTCGGCGAGCTGGACGCGGAAGATGTCCTTCTCGGACTCGACGAGTTCCGGGGCGATGTCTTCGCGGCCAAGCCCCTTCGGGTTGGAGGCGGCGATGTGCAGGGTGAGGTCCTTGACGAAATCCCGGAAGGCAGAGTTGCCAGCGGTTTCAGGCTTGGTGGTGGCCACTTCGATGAGCACGCCCACCTTGCCGCCAAGGTGAATGTAGGACGCAACCACGCCTTCACCGGCAACGGCAAAGCGGGCAAAGCGGCGGAACTGGAGGTTCTCACCCATCTCGATGACCTTGAGCTTCACGAAGTCGTCGATGGTGCCGTCCTTGTGCGCAACGGCCAGGGCCGCTTCGTGGCTGTCGGCGCCGGAGGCGGCGACGACGTCGGCGAGTTCATTGATGAAGCCCT
Source organism: Akkermansiaceae bacterium (assembly GCA_044373535.1). Taxonomy (GTDB): domain Bacteria; phylum Verrucomicrobiota; class Verrucomicrobiia; order Verrucomicrobiales; family Akkermansiaceae; genus JBILQA01. The sequence goes on from JBILQA010000062.1 coordinate 695, forward strand.
GGAAGTTGTCGTTCTTGGCGACGAAGTCGGTTTCGCAGTTCACTTCGATGAGCACACCGGCTTTGCCGTTGGCGTCGATGCGGGTGAGGATAACTCCTTCATTGGCTTCGCGGTCGGCCTTGCCGGCGGCCTTGGCGATGCCCTTTTCACGCAGCAGCTTGATGGCGGCATCGAGGTCACCGGCAGTGTCGGTGAGGGCCTTTTTGCAGTCCATCATGCCCGCGTTGGTTTTATCGCGAAGTTCTTTAACGAGTGAGGCGGAAATCATGTGAGTCGGGAAATTTTGGGATTTGGGGAAAAAGAGAGCCGCGTTCCGGAGAAGGCGGCTCCCGTAGAATTGCCTGAGGCTTAGCCCTTGGCGCCAACCACGATGCCGTCGACCAGGTTTTGGAGGACGATGCGGATCGAGCGGATGGCGTCGTCGTTGGCCGGGATCGGGTAGTCGACGATGTTCGGGTCAGCATTGGTGTCGACCAGGGCGACGATCGGGATGCGCAGGCGGCGGGCTTCGGCGACGGCGATCGACTCACGGGCGGAGTCGACGATGACCATGGCGTCAGGGAGCTTTTCCATCTCGCGGATGCCGCGAAGGTTGCGCAGGAGCTTGTCGCGCTCACGGCCAAGGGAGGCGAGCTCCTTCTTGGACATGGCCTTGTACTCGGGCTGCTTCTCGATGTTTTCGAGGTACTTGAGGCGCTCGATGCTCTTGCGGATGGTCGACGAGTTGGTGAGCATGCCGCCGAGCCAGCGGTGGTTGACGTAGAACTGGCCGGTGGCTTCAGCGGCTTCGCGCACAGCGTCTTGCGCCTGGCGCTTGCAGCCGACGAAGAGGATGCGCTTGCCCTTGGAGGCGAGGCCGGAGAGGAAGTCGGAGGCCTTGTCGAGGCGGCGGACGGTTTCCTCAAGGTTGATGATGTAGATGCCAGCCTTGTCCTTCATGAGGAAGGGCTTCATCTTCGGGTTCCACTTCTTGGTCTGGTGGCCGTAGTGGACGCCGGCGTCCACCATGTCGGTGATGAGTTCGTTGATCATAGGGATATTCGGGTCCCGCCTTAAGTCAGGTGGGCTCAGGGTTTTGGAAAACTCGCCGCGTAGGATCCCCTCGGCTTTCCGTTGTTATGGTAGCGGCGTGAGAAGGGAGGGCGGAAATAGGCGCCGCGGGGCCGATTGGCAAGGGAAAAGCCTGTTGGCAGGAGGGTTTTCGCTGCCCGCGGTGCGCCCGATCGGATAGTTTTTGGCGTGCGGCGGGGGGCTAGCGGTGGCAAATTTCCGGCAAGTGAACATTTTTGACCAACTTGGGGTCGCCTTGGGGCTCGCCTCGCTTGCCGGGGTGAACCTGTATTTGACGGCCCTTGTCACCGGGCTGGCGGTGCGCTTCGGCTGGGTGGATCTGGCCGGATCCCATGAGTCACTTGCGGTTCTGGGCAACGGCTGGGTCTTGGGAATCGCCGGGGCGCTTTTTCTCGTTGAGTTCATTGCCGACAAGGTGCCGTGGGTGGATTCCTCGTGGGATGCCGTCCACACCCTTATCCGGCCCCTTGGCGGGGTGTTGCTTGCCATTGGCGCTCTGGGGGATGTGAATCCGGCGCTGGTGGCCATCGGCGGCCTTGTCGGCGGTGGTGCGGCCTTGACGACCCACGCGGCCAAGGCGGGAACCCGGGTGCTGGTGAATATGTCGCCGGAGCCGTTTTCCAACAGCGTCGCGAGCGTTGCCGAAGACGGGCTGGTCCTTGGAGGGCTGGGGTTGATCGCGGGAGCGCCGGTGGTCGCGTTCTTTGTCTTTGTGGCGGTGATGGTTGTGGCCGTCATTGTGGTCCGCAAAACTTGGGGAGGGGTGCGCCGGGCGTGGCATGGAGTGCGCCGAAAGCGCCCTGACTCGGCGGTTTGACCTCGGCGGGGGTGGACTCGCCCGCGGAATCAAGCTATGGAGGACGCCGAATGACTTTGAAGGACCTCGGATGGGACAAGGCGTGGGCGGAACTTTTCGCCCCTTACGCTGAGCGCGGGTTGGTGCCGGCGCGCGTGAGCCGGGAGACGAAGATCAATTACACGGCGATTTTGGCCGATGGCGATGAGCCCGACGTGGTTCTTGCCGGCAAGGTTTGGCATGACGCTGAGTGCGACGCGGACCTTCCCTCGGTGGGCGACTGGGTGGCTCTCGACCTCGGCGGCGACGATGAGGACTGCGTGATCCGCGCCCGGCTGCCGCGGCGAACCTGTTTTTCCCGCAAGATGCCCGGCAAAACCTCTGAGGAGCAGGTGATTGCGGCTAACGTGGATGTCGTGCTGGTGGTCACCGACGCAGGCTCCGACTACAATTTGCGCCGGATGGAACGGTATTTCACCCTGATCGAGCGCAGCGGCGCGCTCCCGGTGGTCCTCGTCAACAAGGCGGATCTCTTTCCCGCTGAGCAGAATGAGGAGGCCGCTGCGGCCATCCGCGAGCTTTGCCCGGCCGCCCAGGTCCATGTGACGAGCGCCACGGAAGGCGAGGGGATCGGCGTGGTGAAGAAAATCCTGCGCAAGGGCATCACACTCACGGTTGTGGGCTCCAGCGGCGTTGGTAAGTCCACTCTTATCAACCAAATGCTAGGCGAGGACTTCCTTTGGACCGGGGAGGTCAACGAGGTCACCGGGCGCGGCCGCCACACCACCACGGGCCGCGAACTCGTCGTCTTGCCCGGCGGCGGGATGCTTGTCGACAATCCCGGCATGCGGGAAATCCAGATGTGGACCGACGAGCAGACGCTGCGCGACAGCTTTGCCGACGTCGAGGTCATCGCGGCGGACTGCCGCTTCCATGACTGCCGCCACCAGAAGGACGCCGGCTGCGCAATCATTGCCGCGGTCGAGGCGGGAACCCTCGATCCCCTCAGGCTCGAGAGCTTCCTCAACCTCGAAACCGAGATCGGCGAGCTCCTTCAGCGGCGCAAGAAACGCCAGATGACCATCGAGCGCCGCTTCAAGCGCGACCACCGCGTCAAGGCCCGCAACCACGCCGACCGCATCGATCTGGAGCACGACGAGCGCCCCAATTCCTAGCAGTGCAACCGCCGTGAGCCTCTAGTAGCCGCCCTGCAACTCCCACTTGCTCTTGTTCTTGTAGATTTCGTCGCGGATCCGGCGGAGTTGTTCGGAGCGGAGTTGCTCAGCTTGGAGTTCAGCCGACGGTGGGCTGGCCGCCGCGGTGGCGCTGGTGGCAGCGCTGCTGGAGCCAAACCGCAGCCACGGCCCGGGCGGAACCTGGGAGGCTTCCACAAAGCGCCAGTGAACCTTTTCCCCTGAACGCATCCCGAGGAAGTCCCGAACCGCAGGGGAAATGTCGATCGCCGCGGAGTTGTTGGAGGTGTTCTTTGGCGGCCGGTTACCGAAAACGTACTCCCAGTCATCCGTCACCCACGGGCCGCAGTCTTCCCACTGGGCAAAGCATGAGCGCCCCGCGTAGACAATCTGCAGCCACCGGCCCTTGCACATCGTTTTCCCCGGCCCGGGCGTCACCTTGCCAAACCACGGAATCGCCCGCGGCGCCTCCGGCCGGTACTCGCCGGGCCCCGCAACGTCATTGTACGGCAGTGCGATGTAAAACGGGTTAAGCTTCGGCACAAACTTCTGCGGCCGGTACTCCTGGTGGCGCATCGCTGGGTCCGGATCGTCATAGCCGCCGAAATTCTTCACCCATTCCTGGTCCCAGGACGACTTCGTATTGGGCGTCGGGTTGTTCTCCGACGGCTTCTCGCCGATCCAGAAGACCGTCGCGGTGATGTTCTGCTTCCACGGATAGAGAGCGCGGCTAACAGGCTGTTGGGCTCCCCGCGTCCCTTGTTGGGGAGTGCCGGCTGCCGCCGCCGGTTGCTGCGGGCGGGCGACCGGAATGCTCACCCGCGGGCCGCCGGAGGGCGCCGGCGCCGCTGCTGCTGCCGCCGCCTGGCCAAAACAATTAGCCGGCACGCCCCACAGGCAGGCTGCCGCGGCAAGCACAGCGAGAGTCTGGCAACGCATGGAGAGGGGATGCATGGTGGAAAACTCGATGGCCGCTCGGCCGACCCGTCAGAAACGGCGGATCTCCGTGTTCCGTAAATAGCGTGGATCTTTGTCCGGATAGTCCAGCGTAAAGTGAATCCCGCGGGACTCCTTGCGGCGGATCGAGCAGTCTACGATCAGTGCGGCGACGGCTACGAGGTTGCGCAGCTCGAGGATGTCCGTGTTGACCCGGTGGCCCCAGTAGAACTCCCTAACCTCCTTGCGCAGGTTGCGCAGGCGGTAGGCCGCCCGGCGCAGCCGGTTGTCCGTGCGCACGATGGAGACGTAGTCGCCCATCAGGCGGCGAATCTCGTCCCAGTTGTGATAGATGTTAACCAGCTCGTCCGGCGGGGTCGTGTCGCCATGCTCCCACGCGGGGATCAGCGCGCCGTCGTCCTCCGCCACCCGGGCGGGCGCGTAGCTGCGCAGCATCTCGTCAAGCGCACGCCGGGCGACCACGTTGCCCTCAAGCAGGCTGTTGGATGCCAGCCGGTTGGCCCCGTGCAGGCCGGTGCAGCCAACCTCCCCGATGGCAAACAGGCCGCGGATGCTGGTGCGCCCGGAGACGTCCGTGCTGACTCCGCCGCACTGGTAGTGGGCGGCGGGAACCACCGGGATGGGCTCCGCCTCCGCGTCATGGCCGAAGTCTAGCAGCGTTTGGTAGATGTTAGGAAAGCGCTCCGGCAGGAACCCGCGCGGCATGTGGGTCATGTCCAGATAGACGCAGGGAGCGCCGGTGCGCTTCATTTCCTGGTCGATGGCGCGGGCGACGATATCGCGCGGGGCGAGTGAGCCGCGCGGGTCATAGGAGTCCATGAATGGCTTGCCCTTGGAATCGAGAAGGATGCCGCCCTCGCCGCGCAGGGCCTCGGAGATGAGGAATGAACGAGCCTCGGCGCCCACCGCCCCGGGATTGTAGAAGCAGGTCGGGTGGAACTGGATAAACTCCATGTTGGAGATGCGCGCTCCGGCCCGCCATGCCATGGCCACGCCGTCGCCGGTCGCATGGTCCGGGTTGGTGGTGTAGAGGTAGACCTTACCGCAGCCGCCGGTGGCCAGGATAATCCGATCGGAGCGGAAGACATCCACGTCGCCAGTGTTCTCGTTGAGCACGTAGGCTCCCAGCACCCGGTCCTCGGTGACAAAGCCGAGCTTGCCGGTGGTCACCAGGTCGATGGCGAAGTGGTGGTCCAGCAGAGTTAGGTTGGGCGTGTTGCGCGCCCGCTCCAACAGGGCGGTGGCAATCTCATGGCCGGTGGTGTCCTTGGCGTGGAGGATGCGCCGCGCCGAGTGGCCACCCTCCATGCCCAGCGAGTAGTGGGAGTTTTCCCGGTCGAAGCGCACGCCGTAGTCGGTTAGCTCGCCGATGGTGGCTGCGCCCTCGCTAACAATCGCGCGCACCGCCGCCTCGTCGCAGAGTCCCGCACCGGCGTCCAGGGTGTCGGCGATGTGCAACTCGATTGAGTCCCCGTCGGCGCAAAACCCCGGCGGCAGCACTGAGGCGATCCCCCCCTGGGCCCAGGCGGTGTTGGACTCCAGGCAGTCGCGCTTAGCCAGCACGGTCACTGAGCCATGTTGGGCGGCGCGGATGGCGAAGGACAGGCCGGCGATTCCGCAGCCGATGACAAGGAAGTCGGAAGTCATGCAAGGGCGTCGAGTTGAACATTATCAATGAGACGAACGTCAGCGAAAAACACCGCAACCGCCGCGAGGCCAGGCCGGTCCAATGTCTCCAACGGTTGGAGTGTCTCGCGGTCGACGATCTCAAGGTAATCGATGCGCGCGTCGGGGGCCGCCTCGGCAAGCAGGGCGCGGGCGGCGTGGAGCTTGGCCGCGGGCGGGCCCGGGGTCTCCCGGGCGGCCAGAAGCGACTGATAGACAGCCGGTGCTGCGGCCCGCGCGGCGCCGCTCAGGCGCGCATTGCGCGACGACAGCGCCAGGCCGTCGGGCTCGCGCAGGGTTTCCGTGGCGTGGATTGCCACGGGGATGTCGAGGTCCCTAACCATCCGGCGGATGATCGCGAGCTGTTGGAAATCCTTTTTGCCAAAGACCGCCGCGGTGGGCTGGACGAGGTTGAAAAGCTTGAGGACCACCGTGCACACGCCGGTGAAGTGGCCCGGCCTGCTCGCGCCACAAAGCGTGCGCGACAGGGAGTTTTCGGCCACCTCGACCGAGCGGTCCGGAGCGTAGAGCGAGGCGGCTCGCGGGACAAAGGCGACGTCGACGCCAGCCGCCTCGCAGGCAGCCAGATCGGCATCCAACGGCGTTGGATAGGCCAGCAGATCGGCCGCGCGGTCGAACTGGATCGGGTTGACGAAGATCGACACCCAGACGTGGCCGCCGGGGCCGACAATCTTGCGTGCCTCGGCGATGAGGGCGAGGTGGCCCGCGTGGAGGGCGCCCATGGTGGGGACCAACGCGAGGGCCGCGCCGGAGGAGGCCCGGGCGGCGCGTAGGTCGGGGATTTCTCGAAGCGTCCTCATGGCCAAGTGCGGGGAGCTTTTCCCCGGCGGCCGCCCGGAGCGAGGAAAAACAACTCGCTTGGATGGGCGTTGACCTTCCGCGGGAATCCGTTCAGCGTTTTTGCCACCTCCGCGGTGACCCTGCGGAAACTTCAATCATTATGAGAATCGTACGCAATCTGTTAGCCGCTGCCCTTGCAGCCACCCTCCTGACCGGCGCGGCCAGCGCCCAACAGCTCAAGATTGGCACCGTGGACATGCAGGCGCTTTTCAAGGAGTACTACGTGACCAACCAGGCGCAGAAGGAAATCAACGTGGCCCGCGCGCAGATCCAGAAGGAAGACGAGGAGCGCTTGGTGCGCATCCGCGAGCTGGAAAGCGACCTGCAAAGCCTGCGCAAGCAATTCAACGACCCGTCGGTGAGCGACCAGAAAAAGCGCGACATCGACAAGCAGGCCCAGATCAAGCAGCAGGATGGCATGGCCCTGGACCGCGAGCGGCGCGAGTTCATGCAGCGCAAGACCCAGGCGCTCAATGAGACGATGATGCTGCGCATGCGCGGAATCCTGGAGGACATTCGCAAGCTCGTCGAAGAGCGCGCCAAGGCGGATGACTATGACCATGTTTTTGACAAGTCTGGCCTGAGCCAAGCCCAGGTTCCCGTGCTCCTCTACTCGAAGGACCGCAACGACCTAACCGCTGACATCCTCAAGGTGCTCAACAAGGATGCGCCGCCGGCCAGTGCCGAGGACGCCGCTCCGGCAGGGGGCGCCACCCCGGCTCCGGCTCCCGCTCCGGGCAAGACGCCCACTCCAGCTCCGGGGAAGACGAAGTAGGAATTTTCTTCCACCTAAAACCCCAGCCGCACGGTGACCGTTAGTCTAGCCGAGCTAGCCGCCCTTGTCGGTGGAACCGTGGTGCGCGGCAACGCGGATCTGGCACTTTCAGGGATGGCGTCGCTGGCCGACGCCGGTCCTGGTGACATCAGCTTTCTTGGTAATGAGAAATACCACCCGCAGTTTCTCACCACGCGGGCGGGCGCGGTGCTGGTCGCCGCCGGGGTGACCGAGGGGCCGCAAGATGCCGCCTTGGTGGCGGTAACCAACCCGTCTTTAAGTTTTGCGGCGGTGGTTGAGCGGTTCACCCCGCCCAAGCGGGTGTTCGAGGCGGGCGTGCATCCGCGCGCAACGATTGCCGAGGATGCCGCCGTCGACGCGGCGTCCGTGCGTGTGCATGCCGGCGCGGTCATTGGCTCGGGCGCATCGGTTGGCGCGGGCACCGAGATCGGCGCCAACGCGGTCATCGGTGAGCATGTGAGGATTGGCCGCGACTGCCTGATCCACCCCGGGGTGGTCATCCGCGAGAACTGTGTGTTGGGCGACCGGGTGATCCTCCAGCCGGGTGCCATCATCGGCTCGGACGGTTTTGGCTACGAGTTTTCCAACGGCCGCCACGTGAAAATTGATCAGGTTGGCACCGTGGAGATCCATGACGACGTGGAGATCGGTGCTAACACCACGGTTGATAGGGCGCGCTTCGGCAAGACCATCATTGGGGAGGGCACCAAGATAGACAACCAGGTGCAGGTTGGCCACAACGTGGTGCTCGGCAAGCATGTCATTGTCATTGCCCACTCGGGCTTGGCTGGTAGCTGCAGCTTAGGAGATTACGTCATCGCCGCGGCTCAGGTCGGGGTGGCTGGGCATGTTCATATTGGCGCCAAGGCAGTGCTCACCGGGCGTACCGGGGCCAACCGCGACCTTCCCGGCGGGGTGACCTACATGGGAACCCCGGCCCAGCCGATGATGGATGAGCAGCGCCAGCGCGCCATCGTGCGCAAGCTGCCCGAAATGGCCAAGGACCTCCGCGAGATAAAGAAAAAGCTCGGCGGCTCCTGAGGCGCGCCACCGCGCCGCCCCTAACCGGAGCGGTCGAGTCGCCCAGGCTGCTAGATCGTGTACGCCTGGCCCGGCAGCGGGACGACCACCTCGCTGTTAGGCATTTTCTCCGCCAGCTGGGCGGCGAACCAGTCGGTTGCCGGGGCGTCGCCGTGGACGAGGAAGACCTTGGGTGGCTGGACTTTGAGGATGTACTCGAGGATGTCCTCGCGGTTGGCGTGGCCGCTGAAGTCGAGGATTTCCAGGTCGCAATCGAAGAGCACGGGCGACTGGGCGGGATCGAGCATGACATGGGATCCGCGCTCTGCGACGCGGATCTTGCCACCGGGGGTTTGCGGATCGGCGTAGCCAACGAATGCCAGGGTGTTGTCGCGCTTGGAGATGAAGTCGCGGGCGAAGATGTTGGAGACGGTCTTCTCCGACATCATGCCGCTGGAAAGGGCGTAGATGCAGCCGGGCCGGTTAGGGATGGGTCTGCGGTTGCGGCGGTTGCCGGTCTGGATTTCCATGTCCTTGAGAAGGCGGAAACCCGGGTAGCGGCGGCGCGGATCGGAGGCGAACTCGTCGAAGATGACTGTCATCTTGGTGGACAGGCCGCCGATGTAAACCGGGGTGTACTCCGGGATGAGGCCACCCTGTTTGAAGTGGTGGACCATGGTGAGGACCTCTTGGGTCTTGCCCATGGCGAAAACCGGGATGAGCACCGAGCCGCCACGCAGCAACGTGCGGGCAATGATTTCAGCGAACTTCTGCTCCTCGCTCTCGCGCGTGTAGCCCTCGCGCGAGCTCTTCTCGCCGCGGGTCGTCTCGATGATGAGCGCGTCAACCGGGCCGTCGGGAAACATCGCGCCCTTTGAGAGACTCTGGTGGTCAAACTTGACGTCGCCCGTGTAGAACAGGCGCTTGCCCTCCGCCTCGATCATCACCCCGGCGGAGCCAAGGATGTGGCCCGCGTCATGGAAGGTCGCGCGCACCTTGCCGGCCCGGTCCAGGTCAAACGGCCGGTTGTAGCCGCGCGTCTCGAAGCGCGCCTCAAGGAAATCAAGCTCCCGGTGGTCGAACAAAGGATAGTCAGTT
>JBILQA010000367.1:0-2971 GCA_044373535.1 Akkermansiaceae bacterium
TGGCCATCCACACCACGGCCGCGGCGCAGGCCGACATGTGGGTGACGACCAGGGTCATCGCGGCGCTGCCATTGGCTGCCAGCTGGCTGCCCGCGTTGAAGCCGATCCATCCCACCCAAAGCATCCCGGCGCCGATGATGGTGAACGGCAGGTTGTGCGGGATAAAGTGATGGTGCCCAAAGCCCTTGCGCGGGCCGACCATGATGCAGGCCACCAGCGCCGCCATCCCAGCGGTGATGTGGACGACAATCCCGCCCGCCAGGTCAATGACTCCCGTGAGCCCGAAAAATGCCCCCGCCTTGTGCCACACCCCGTAGCAGCACGGGACATACACCAGCAAACTCCACAACACGCTGAACACCAGGATGGCGGAAAACTTCATCCGCTCCGCGAACGCGCCGATGAACAAGCCCGGCGTGATCAGGAAAAACATCATCTGGTAGGCAAAATGCGACAGCACGGGAATCGTCGGCGCGTCCGGCCGCGGCGGGCTGTCGATCCCGATCCCGTTCAAAAAGCTCGCGCCCAGCCCGCCAAACACGCTGTTGCCATCCGTGAAGCACAGGCTGTACCCGCAGACCAGCCACAGCAGGCTCATCACGCACGTCAGCGCAAAGCACTGCATGAAGATCGACAGCACGTTGCGCGATTGCACCAGCCCCGCGTAAAACATCGCCAACCCAGGAATCATCATGAAAAGCACCAGCGCCGTGGACGTCAGCATCCACGCCGTGTCGCCGGAATCAATCCGGGGCGCCACCTCCGCGGCTTGCAGTGGAGTGGTCATCGCCAGCAAGGCGAGAGTGGCGGGCACAGCGAAGCAGCGCTTCCAGCGAAGCAATCCAGGGTTTTTCATTTCTTGGGCGGTTGGGTTTTTTTCCCGCCGCGGGCACGGCGGGGCCCCCATCTAACTGGTTTCTCGGCTTTCGTCATCCCCCTTGTTGCCCCCGGTCAATCCGGCCAACCCCGCGCGGCGGCCTGAGAACCGGCTAAGGAACAGTGATGACCTCAACCCGATAGAACCGCTTGCCGGGCAGCCCTGGATCCGTCCAAGTCATCGTTGAGCCGGTCCCCTGAAGCACCCCGGAGCCTGCCTGCCAGCCAAGCAAGTCAGTGCTGTACATCACCTGGTAGTTGCGGTCCAGGGAGCTGGGGAAGGAGAGGGTGTAGGATCGGGTAATGGGATCGAAAGTCGTGGAGAAGGCGAAGGAATCAGCGGCGTCCGCGGCGGTGTTGAGCACCCACTCCTTGAGGTTGGAGACGCCGTCGTTGTCGCTGTCGAGGGTGGCATCGGCGGGATCTTTGCGGTTGAGGTTGTGGGTCATTTCATAGGCGTCGGGAATGCCGTCGGCATCGGAGTCCGCGGCGCCGGACTTGACGATGGTGAAGCTGTCCGGGGTGGTGCTGTTTTCCCGCAGGAAGGTCGCATCAAGGCGCGTGTCGTTGACGTCGATGACCAAGGAGCCCAAATTGTTGAGCGAGATAAAGTGGGCCGGGTGATCGAGTGATCCGCCGCCAATCTTGCCCGCCGACCCAGCCACGGTGTAGACCGCGCCGAAGTTGTCGCGCGGGCCGGTGAGTGGTTTGTGGTAGGCGCCCGTGCCGCTTGGCTGGCCGCTGCCAGCATCTTTCTTCATCGCTGAGGTGAAGGTGGTTGAGAGCCCGTAGTGGCCATCAAGCAGAAACGACCGCTCATAGGCGTGACTGTGGCCGCTGAGGACCAGATCGACGCCACCGGCCTCCAAGATCGGCAGGATGTTGCTGCGCATCTGGATCAGCTCGTTGTCCACATCCGAGTCATGCGACCCCTTGGTGTAGGGTGGATGGTGGAAAAAGCAGACAATCCACGTTGCCGTGGTGCTCGCGAGGTCGTTTTTCAGCCACGTGGCCATCGGCCCGTTGGCCAAGCGGCTGCTCAGCATCGAGTCGAGGCAGATGAAGTGGATGTTGGCGTAGTCAAACGAGTAGTACGACTCGGACGCCGAGGCGATGCCGCCGCACTCGCCAGCCGTCGGGAAGGTGTAAATGTCAAAGTACGGCGCGGGGTTTCCCGAGTAGGTCTCGTGGTTGCCTAGGCAGGACCAAAACGGTGTTTTGCGCAGCATGGTCGGGTAGATGTTGAACATCCCTGCGGTGAAATCGCTGTCCGCGCCATTGGTGTAGGCATTGTCGCCGAGCTGCAGGACCAGATCGGGCGTGCGGGTTCCTGTCCAGGTGTAGAAGGCATTGCGCACAGACGTCTGGCTGGCGGTGGCGGTGCCGGCATCGCCGAGCGCCCAGATGCGGGTGTTCTTCACGGTGCCCGCGACCGGTGGGGTGGTGAAGGTGAAGTCCGCCCCTTCCGCGAGGGTGTCGATCGCCGAGCCGACACTGTAATAATACGTCGTTGCGGGAGTCAGCCCGGTGAGGGTGACGGCGTGGTCATACGGCGCGCCCGGCACGACCAGCTCGTCCTTGGTGCTGCTAAGGTTGTCAGCGCTTGTGCCGTAGCGCACGCGCCCGGCGATGAGCTGGCCACCGCGCCAACGGATCGTCATCTGGGTCGGGCTGGCTTTTTGCAGGTACGGGCCACGGGCCAGCGGGCCGGATCCCTCAACCGGAGTGGATCCGCCCGAAATGACGATGCTGTCAATGCCGGTCGCCTCGTTGGCGCTATCGGTGTCGTTGAACGACTCCAGACGCAGGCGCAGCAGTCCATCGGCTGCAGTGGGCAGTGGCAGCGGAATGGTCGGAAAAGTGGCGAAGGCGCTCGTCAGCGCGCCAAGGACGGCATCCGTGTAGGGGCTATTGCTGCTGCCCTTGAAATCGAAAACCAGCGTCTCGTAGGTGCCGTCGCCATCGATGTCGACCTTGCCGCGGATGAAGTTGGACGTCTCGGCATTGGGCATGCCGGCGAGGGCAATCGAGAGGTTCAGGCTGGTGAAGCCGCTGGCCGCTACGCTGAAGTCGATTTTCGCCGGGTTGGTGGCAC
>JBILQA010000166.1:0-6680 GCA_044373535.1 Akkermansiaceae bacterium
GCTCAAGCTCGACCGCTTGGTGCTCTCGTCCAACCCGGACTTTGTGCCAAGCGACGCGCTGCCAAGAACCGGCGACGTCATCGCCGTGGTTGGAGCCTCCAGCGTGCAGGGATCCACAAGCGGTTCACCGGTGACCCTGCGGGTCGATGCGGTTGCCAGCGGAGCCCTTGGCTACCAATGGATGAAGAACGGAGTCCTGATCCCCGGCGCCACTGGTCCGTCCCTGACACTGCCGGCCGACAGCGCGGGCGAGGTGGCCAGCTACTCTGTGAGCCTCTGGACGGGCGGAATCGTCCAGTCGGCGCGCTCCGCAGCACTCAGCATCCGCCAGGACCCGCTGCTCATCAAGAAGATCACCCCTGGAGCCAACCATGTGGTGAGATTCGAGGTCAGCGGCCTCACCTCGGCCGGGGTCGAGGTCTACGCCTCGAACAACCTCCAGGACTGGGTGCTCCTAACAGACCCGGCCATCAGCTCCAATCAGGTGAGCATCACAGATAGCCTCGCGACAGGGGCGAAGCGGTTCTACCGCCTAAAACCGCGCTAAACCCAACCGAAGCGAAAGCAACTTTGTCCCCCGTCCGGCCTCACCGGATGGGGGACAATTTTTTGTGCCCGATTATCGCCTGCGGCGGTTGGCCACGATGGGTCGGCGCAGCCAGCAGGCGAGGGCGAAGAGCGGGATGAGCGAGGCGGCGAAAAACAGCGGGCCGCCATGGCGATGGATCCAGCTGTCGATCATCTCAGAGCCATAGTTCACGCAAAGCCAACCGATGACGAAGATCCGCAGGGCGTTGCGCAGGACCCCCAAAGGGACGACCAGGGCGACAATGGCTGCGCGACCAAGGCCGGCGGGCAGGAACAGGTGTCCAACCAGCAGGCTGGTGATGAAAAGAACCCAGGTGGAGCGAATGCCGCTGCAGGCCTCTGCGACGCGCAGGGTGATGCCGGGGATTTCAAGCACTTGGCCGCTGCGGAAGACCGGCACCCCGCCGACACGGAAAACCCATTCGGCAAGCCAGGCTGAGCCCGCGATGAGTATCTGCTCAAGAAACCCGACCGCGGCGTCGGGCAAGGGAATCATAAAGGCCAGGAAGCCCGCCGGGAAGGCCGCCGACCTCATCCACCGGCGGCCAAGCAGGCCAAACCCGAGCGCCCAGACGCAGGCGACAAAGGTTGCCGCGTCAATGGCAACCGCATCGGCCAGCGGCCAGACCCGGCCGGTTGCCGCCGACCACCCGGCCAGCCCCGCGGCCAGCAGCGCGATCCCGCCGGCAAGCCGCGGCGACGGCCGGGAATCCCAGGCAAGCTGCTTCCGGTCAATGGCAAGTAGGTAGCCGCAGACCGCCGGAATGAGGATCACATGGGAGTGCAGGTCCGCGCCAAGGGCCAGTCGGACCCAGCGGCCAATGGCCGGCGCAAAGCACAGCACCAAGCCCACAAGCCCGGCACCGATGGCCGCCAAACGCCAGCGCGCCATCCCCGCCAAGCCCGGCGCGGGATCGTCCTCGCGCCGAACCGCATCGACCTCCGCGGTTGGAGTTTCGCGCCGCATGCTCAGCTGCGGCGTTTGAGGTAGCGCTCCCACGAGGCAGGCAAGGGAGCTGCCTCCACTTCGCTCGCGATGCGCCCCTCCCACTCCGGATTGAAGGTGGTGCTCGTGCCGTAGACCATCAGCAGGTCCTCGTTGCCGATGTTGCGCAGCGCGTGGGCCACTCCCGGCGGAATGACCACCGCCGCATTGTCCGGCCCGGGGCGGCTGTCGCCGGCAATCACCATGCGCATCACCCGGCGCTCCAAGCCCGCTCGCTCGTCGACGAGCAGCATCTCGCAAATCCCGGTGAGAAAAAACATCACATCCCACTGCTCGCGCTCGTAGGGCCGACGCGCAACACCATCATCCCCCGCGCCCAGATACAGCGCCGCAAACCAGCGCGACGGATCCTCGCCCGCAGGCACATACGGCGGATGCAGGTGAAACCCCTTGGCGCTCTCACGGTGCATCATCGCGGCGGCCCACTGCTGCGGACACAGGCCGATGCGCTCAAGCACCCCCTCGCTCAGCCGCGTGAGCTCGGCAAAGTAACCCCTCCCCTTCTGCTGAAATACCCGCCGCGGAAAAACCTCCACCCCGGGAATCCACGCCGCACCAAGCTCACCCTGCCCGGCCATCACCGCCGAGGCCGCCAGCCCGCCCCCACCCAGCTGCTCGCAAAGGCTTCCCAACGGATGGTAGACCCGCGTCTCTAGCACTTCGCGCGCCCCCGTCCCCAGACCCTGCCATGCATCTATCGTACTCATCTGATTGTTTGTTATTGTTAGAGCGTCCCCAGGTAGGCGCCGTAGGCGGTGCGTGCGTACTTGGTGACCGACTCGCGCAGCTTGGCGCGGTCGATGCGCCCCTGGAGGAAGGCCACCTCCTCCGGGCAGGCGATCTTGAGGCCCTGGCGCTGCTGGATGACTTGGACAAACTGGGTGGCCTCGGCGAGCGCGTCGGGGGTTCCGGTATCCAGCCAGGTCGTCCCGCGCCCGAGCAGTTCGACGCGCAGCTCGTTGCGCCGCAGGTAGCAGTCCATCAGGTCGGTGATCTCAAGCTCGCCGCGCGGCGATGGCGCAAGCGTGCGCGCGAGCTCCGCGGCGCGGCCGTCGAAAAAGTAGATGCCCGGCACCGCGTAGTTCGACTTCGGGCGCGCGGGCTTTTCCTCGATAGACACGACGTTCCACTCTGCGTCGAATTCGACCACCCCGTACTGCTGCGGGTCGCGCGTGTGGTAGCCAAACACCGTGGCGCCCGCCAGCCGCCGCGACGCGTTGAGCAGCGAGATACCCAGATCGTGACCATAAAATAAATTGTCCCCAAGGGCCAGGCACACCGGGTCGCCCGCCAGGAAGTCCTCGCCGATGAGAAAGGCCTGCGCCAGCCCCCCGGGGCTTGGCTGCTCCGCGTAATACATCCTCAGCCCCCACTGCGAACCGTCACCTAGCAGGCTGCGGAAGTTTGGCAGGTCATGCGGCGTCGAGATAATCAGGATGTCGCGCACCCCGGCTAGCATCAGAACTGTTAGCGGGTAGTAGATCATCGGCTTGTCATAGACAGGGATGAGCTGCTTGCTGACCTGGTGGGTCATGGGCCAAAGCCGGCTGCCCATGCCGCCGGCGAGGATGATGCCCTTGCGCAAGTTCTGCTCCGCGGCATTGAGTTCGAGCCTGTGGGTGTTGATTTCGGCCATCATGTCGATCATGCGAAGGCTCCCAGGCGTTGGCCGCCGTAGCAGCCGGCTTCAATCGTGGCGATCCACTCGCCGTGTTCGAGATACCACGCGACGGTCTTGCGCAGGCCCGAGGCGAAGCTCTCCTCGGCGAGCCAGCCGAGTTCGGCCTCGGCCTTGCGCGGGTCAATGGCATAGCGCCGGTCGTGGCCGGGCCGGTCGCTGACAAACTCAATGAGCTCCGCGGCCGGGCGAACCTGGCGCGCCGGGGCAAGCTCGGCGACGATGTCGATCAATGCGGTGACGACCTCGAGGTTGCTCATCTCACAGCGTCCGCCGATCAGGTAGGTCTCGCCGGCGCGCCCCGTCCAGGCCGCCAGTCCCAGCGCCCGGCAGTGGTCGCCAACAAAAAGCCAGTCGCGCACGTTGCTGCCGTCACCGTAGACTGGCAGCGCCTCGCCGCGCAGCGCCTTGCCGATCATCAACGGCAACAGCTTCTCAGGAAACTGGTAGGGACCGTAGTTGTTGGAACAGTTCGTCGTCACCACCGGCAGCCCATAGGTATGGAAGTAGGCGCGCGCGAGGTGGTCGGAGCCGGCCTTGCTCGCGCTGTACGGGCTGTTGGGCGCGTAGCGGGTCGT
The DNA here is from genome assembly GCA_044373535.1 of Akkermansiaceae bacterium. Classification (GTDB taxonomy): domain Bacteria; phylum Verrucomicrobiota; class Verrucomicrobiia; order Verrucomicrobiales; family Akkermansiaceae; genus JBILQA01. The sequence continues at coordinate 3,851 of JBILQA010000166.1, forward strand.
CTCACAGAACGGTGGGTCGCAGGCGCCCAGCGAGCCGAAGACCTCGTCGGTGGACACATGCACAAGCACGCAGTTGCCGCCCGCGCGCAAGGAACGTCCATAGCCGGCCGCACGGTCCCGGCCCGAGCGCCTGAGGTGGCGACGGAAGGCCTCCAACAAGCGGAAGGTCCCCACCATGTTGGTCATGATGAAATCCTCCGGGCCATCAATCGAGCGGTCAACGTGGGACTCGGCGGCCAAGTGCAGCACCACGTCGATGTCGTGGTCGGCGAGCACCTCGGCAAGCACCCGAGGATTGCAGATGTCCCCCACGACCAGCGAGTGGCGACGGCCAGCCGCGGCCAGGTTGGCCGCGTTGCCCGCGTAGGTTAGCTTGTCCAAGGTGACCACCGAGCTCGCCTGCTGGCCGCCGATCCCGTTGGCTAACAAATGGTGGACCAGGTTTGAGCCGATGAATCCGGCTCCGCCGGTGACGAGGATGTTCATGCTGGGGGTGTGTTAGGGTTGGGTGAGCGCTCCCGGGGACGCCTGCCTGAGGGTGCGCGCAAGGTGCTCGCGCAGGGCCTCCTGCCAGGAACGCGGAACGATGCCGGTGATGCGGGTGAATTTCGCGCAGTCGAGCACGCTCTGCGGTGGCCGCGCGGCGACAAAGGCGGCCACCTCGGACAGGCGCGTTGGAGCAATCCGCTGGCAGGCGAGCTCGAACCCGCCGCGCACGGCCGCGTCGAGGCACTCCTGGCCCCATTCCTGCCAGCTGCATGCGCCCGAGTTGCACAGGTGGAAGAGTCCGCCGCAGGGCTCGCCCGAGTCATAGCGCAGGAGCGCCTGGAGATACCTTGCGATGTCCTCGCAGCACGACGGGCTGGCAACCTTGTCGGCGGGCAGGGACAGCGACTCGATCCCCTGTGCCTGCTGGATGATCCACTCGGGAAATGCCACGCGCCGGCAACCGTAGAGCCACGACAGGCGGACCACCAGGTGGCGCGCAGAGGCGGCCAGCACCTGGTTCTCGCCCTCGAGCTTGGACGCGCCATAGACACTCAGCGGATTCGCCTCGTCCTCCTCGCTGTACCCGCCGGGCCGGTCGCCGGCAAAAACAAAGTCGGTGCTGAAATAGGTCATGTGCGCGCCCTTCGCCGCGCACAGGCGCCCGAGCACCCCGGCGGCCTGCGCGTTGAGCGCATAACTCGCGCGCGGGTTCGCCTCGCAGTAGTCCACGGCCGTCAGCCCGGCCGATAAAATCAGATAGTCGAAGTCCAGTGGCTCGAGCGCCGCGCGCACCGCAAGCTCGTCACCGATGTCAAGCTGCTCGCGGGCGAATGGCAGCACCTCGAAGGCGCCCTCATACTGGGCCGCCAGCGCCGCACCAAGCCGCCCGCCCGCACCGATGACCACCACTCGCTTCCTCACGCCGCCGTCACCGTTCCATAGCCCGATCATCCAATGATGTAGTCCAACATTCGCGCGGATTCAAATCGATCGGCGGAAAAATTGTTGTTCGCAGCGCGCGCGGCGAAATTCACAGATAGGTGTTAGCTGGATGCCAACAACGAAGCGGCCGCCCCGGCGGCCGCTGGGGCGAGCGCCCAGGCGCACGGCGGGGCGACAAGACCCTTGTGTGCGGCGAGGCCCTCGACGTTGAGTTGATAGACATGCCAATGGTAGTCGTAGGCGTGGCTCCACGAGTTGGCGAAGACGCCGACATCAACGAAGTACGAGCCGGTGCCGAGGTCGAGGCGCTCGATGGCCAGGCAAACCGCCCCGTGGCCGAGGAGGTCGGGGATGCCGACATTGCCAGCCTGGGTGTTAGTATCCATGCACACCGCGCCGTCGCCCGCGCTGATAGAGACGACAAACACGGGCGCCGCGATGCGCACGGGCGCATGGTAGGAGACCTCAAGCACAAGGGGTGCGCCGCTGGCGATGCGCGCGCCAGGGCGCATCGCCACGCCGGTGATGACCATCTCGAGCGATCCGATGCGGTTCTCGCGCGCGCGCAGCACGGTACCCTCGGGAGTGGTCTGGAGTGGCGCCGCGGGAGTGCGCCGCAGCGATTCCTCGCGCATCTCCTCTTGATAGGCATTGGCCACCGCCTCGGCCGCGTCGCAGAGGACCATCTGGCCGTGGCGCAGCCAGAGCGCGCGGTCGCAGAGCTGCTTGACCTGCTCCATGCCGTGGGAGACGAGAATGATGGCGCAGCCATCCGCGCGCAGCGCCGCGATGCGCGCGGCACACTTGGCTTGGAACGCCAAATCACCGACGGCGAGGTGTTCATCGACGAGCATCACCTCCGGGTCGGTGTGCACTGCCACGGCAAAGGCCAAGCGCATGGCCATGCCTGTGCTGTAGGTGCGCACCGGCGCGTCGATGAAGTCCTCAAGTTCGGCAAACTCAACGATGGCCGCGAGGCGTGCACGCACCTCGCGGCGCAGCAGGCCAGCGACGACGCCGGCGAGCATCGCGTTGTCGCGCCCGCTGAGGTCCCCTTGGAAGCTGCCGCCAAGCTCCAAGAGCGCGCCAATCCGGCCGTCGACGCGGATGCTTCCCGTCGTCGGCCGGCCAATGCCGCCAAGCAGCCGCAGCAACGTGGACTTGCCCGCCCCGTTGGCGCCCACCACCCCCAACATCTGCCCCGGTGCCACCTCAAAGGAAACCTCGCGCAGCGCCCACAGCGGCTCCTCGTGTTTGCTGGCAAAAACCCCCGCGCTCAGCGCGCGCCAGCCGCCCTTGGCGGACCTGCGGCGAAACGCCTTGCACACCCCATCTGCTCTCACCCGTGGCCTGATCATAATTCCTCGATGAACCGGTGGCTTTGGCGGACGAAGATCCC
>JBILQA010000326.1:0-3456 GCA_044373535.1 Akkermansiaceae bacterium
AACAACTAACAAAATCATTCCGAACCCAAGCAGCCCGGCGACCACTCCGGGGTCAGGCCAGCGGTTCTCCATCAGCACCGCGCGCCAGGACTCGACCATGCCGACCATTGGGTTCAGATAGAACCACCTGCGCATTCCCTCGGGCACCATCCGCAGGCTGTAGAAAACCGGCGTGACAAACATCATGAGCTGCAGCAGCACCCCGACGATGTGCTGGGTGTCACGGAAGACCACGTTGAGCGACGCTAACGGATAGGCCAGGCCGGCGATGAGAAGGTACTGCACGGCGACGAGCAGCGGCAGCGCGAGCCACGGCAGGCCCGGGCGCATCCCCTGGGCCCAGAGCAGGGCAAAGAGGATGGGCAGCGCAAGGGCGAAGTGAAACAGGCGCACGCACACGGTGACGTGGGGCAAGAGGACCAGCGGAAAGCCCGGCTGGGTGACAAGCGCCTTGCTGTTGGTGATGAGGCCGCCGGCTTGGCTCAGTGAGCTCTGGAACCAGCCGAAGACGAGCACGCCGGTGAAGACAAAGGCCGAGTAGTTGGGGATCTGCAGCGCCAGGGCGCGGCGAAAGACAAAGACAAAGATGAAGAGCTGCATGAGTGGGGTGACGAGCGCCCAGCCAAAGCCCAGGGATGAGCGCTTGTAGAGGATCTTCAGATCCCGGTCGACGAGCACCGCGACGAGGTCGCGGCCGTGGCGCCAGCGCCGGGCATTGCGGCGCAAACATGCGGTCACGGTGGTCATCGGCTGGCCTCCACCATGGTATGAGGGCGAGCGGCGGCCTCGGGCGCGGGCACCGTCTCGGTGGCGGGCAAGACGCCGGGTCCGTGGTTGCGGAAGTGCCTGTGGCTGCGCCAGAGCGCCCACGGGCCGAGCAGCGTGCCGACCACCTCGGTGGCGAGAAGCCGCAGCGGATAGGTGCTTTTCCGCCGCACACGCTGCCACACGCGGGTGGCCAACGAGATTGGCAGCTCCAGGCAAACCCGGTTGAGAGCGCGGCGATCGCGGTATCGCGCCCAAGTGATCAGGTGGTAGGCGATGTGGCCTTTGGAATAGGCCATGATTTGGCGCTGCAGCTCATGGCGGGTGACGCGGTGGTGGTGCCAAGCGACGGCGGCGGGCTCATAGATGATCGCCCCTCCGGCGCGCAGGATTTGGTAGAACATCAAGGTGTCCTCGCCCACCCCTGCGGGCACGCCCGCGCCCAAGGTGGGCAGGAAGCCGCCGATTTCCCGATTGGCGAAGGTGCTGGCGCGGAACGCGACATTGCCGCTGCCGCCGATCTTCCACGTTGGGGCGGCCCGGAGGCGCCAGCGGAAAAGCCATCGTTCATTGAACTCCAAACGCTTGAATCCGCGGCAGAACCCTCCGTACTGCTCAAAATCCCGCTCCGCCTGGGTCTCAAGGCCCGCTGGAAGGGTGTTGCCCGTCACCGCAAGGACATCGTCGCGCTCGAAAGGTTCCAGTAGCCGGTCGAGCCACTCCGGTGCCACCACCATGTCGTCATCGGTCATGGCGATGATCTCGCCGCAGGCCGCCGCAATCCCCGCGTTGCGCGCGTACGAGGAACCAGGCCGCGGCTCGGCCAGAAGGATCACGCCCGGGAAGGCCGCAACCACCGCGGCGACCTCGGCCGCCCGCGCCGCGTGCGGCCGGTTGTCCACAACGATGATCTCCACGGCGCCGCGGTAGCGCAGCAACTGGAGCGACTCAAGGCAGCGGCGCAGTGCCTCGGGGCGCTCGCAGGTGCCAACGATGATGCTCACCGCCGGAGCCTTGCTGGCCGGGCGGACCGGCTTGATCTTGGCGGGCCGGAGACACGCGGCAAGATCAGCACGGAAGCCTGCCCAGGCGAGCTCGGTGCCGATGGCGGCCGGCTCGAGGATCAAGTCGCTGAAGCGAGTGGCCAGCGCATCGGCAAGGCGCGCAACACTGACGGGCGAGCCCATCGTCGGCATCTTTACTTGGCCAAGGGGGCGGCCCTGCCAGCGGACCATGATTTCGAGCACGTCGCACTGTGCGCCCTCGGTGAGGACCCGCAGCGGACGGTCGATCTCCACCATGGCGCGCCCGATGGCACGGCGGCCCGTGGAGGACTCGGCGCGGACACCGAAGTGGTCACAGCGGGCACCCTCATCGTTGACGATGGCTTTGCGGGCCCGCAGGTAGCCGCCACGGCCACGCATGAAGCCCTCAATCTCAGTCACGACCAATTCCGGCGGAAACCGGTCCGGGCACATCGCCGAGTCAACCCAGCGGCCAAACGCCCAGCGCTTCCACCACCAGCGGGTTAACTCGCCGATGGCGGCCCGGTCGCTGGGGAAGTCGTGGACGACGCGCTCAAAGAAGCAGCGGGTTGCATGACCGTAGTTAAACAACAACCCGGCAAGCTCTTCCATCGTGCGCCGGTGACGGTGGCGCACCACTGCGGTCGGCTCGTATAAACAAATCCAACCGGAACGCAGCAGCCGGAAAAAAATCTCGTGATCGCCGCCGCCGCGTGTCGGCGTGCCCACGTCAAGCGCTGGGTCAAAGTGGCCAATCTCGCCAAAGATCGTGCGCCGCACGGCCATGTTTGCCCCGGCGCCAAGCCTGCCGGCCCCGGCGGTGCTCCATGAAAGCGGCGCGCCGCGCTTGAGCTGCAGGTAATGGCGCTGGCAGCCGCGGCCAAACCCGCCGTAGCGCTCGAACCACACTTGCGCGGCTGTTTCCAGCTCAATGGGTTCAATGAGTCCGGTGATCAAGCCAACCGCCGGATCGGCGGCAAACGCACGCGCCAGCGCCAAGGTCCAATCGCCCTCGACCACCACGTCATCATCGGTGAAGGCAATCACGTCGCCCGTCGCCTCGCGGATCGCTCGGTTGCGCGCATGGTCCAACCCAGGCACACTCTCGCAGAGATAGCGGAAGCTCCCAAAACGCTGCGCAACAAGATTCGCTGTCGCCGGTGTCGCCGGTGCGTTGTCGATGACGAGCACCTCGTGGGGCGCATGGCATAGCGCCTCAATCGAGGCCAGGCACGCCGCCAAATCCTCAGGACGGTCGCGCGTGCAGACGGCCACCGTGATGCGCGGCAACGCGTCGACCCTCTCTCCAACCGCCGCCTGCCAGTTCTCCGCCACACTCAAGCGCGCACCGATTCCACCGCCCAACAGCCCACGCCGACACAGCTCACGCGCAAACGGCTCCGCCAAGTGCAGCGCCGCCTGCTCTTTGATGTCCGCCGCCCGAACCATGCCGCCGCATACCCCCACCGACAAAATCCCCAACGGCACTCCCTGCCAGCGCACCAACACCCGCGCGCTCTTCACGTCTTCTCCAACTGCGGTGTCGGCATCCGTCGTGACCTCGAAGTTAATCGGCTTGATTGGCAATAACATGGGGGAATGGGGGTGTTGAAGGTGTTGGGTTTAACAGTTGGAAACGGTTGGAGACGGTCTTCAGCGCTTGGCC
>JBILQA010000063.1:0-10143 GCA_044373535.1 Akkermansiaceae bacterium
CAAGGCGGCGGGGCGGCCGGTGTATTCGTACCGCCTCTCGATCATCCACTTTTGGGCGCTGGTGTTTATTTACATTTGGGCGGGTCCGCACCACCTGCTCAACACCTCGCTGCCGCACTGGCTGCAGACGCTGGGGATGCTTTTCTCGCTGATGCTCTGGGCGCCGTCGTGGGCGGGGATGCTCAACGGGCTGCTCACCCTGCGCGGCGCCTGGGACAAGCTGCGCAGCGACCCGGTGCTGAAATTTTTTGCCGCGGCGGTGACCTTTTATGGGATGGCAACCTTTGAGGGTCCACTGTTGTCGATCCGCGCCGTCAACGCGCTGTCCCACTACACCGACTGGACCATCGGCCACGTCCACTCCGGCGCCCTCGGCTGGAACGGCTTCATGGCCGCCGGCATGTTCTACTGGCTCGCCCCGCGCCTCTGGAACACCACCCTGTGGTCACGCTCGCTGGCTAACATGCACTTCTGGATCGGCCTCGTCGGCATCCTCCTCTACGTCGCCTCCATGTGGGTCGCCGGCATCATGCAGGGCCTCATGCTCAGCGAGCTCAATGACGGCGGCGCCACCCTGAAGTACGCGTTTGTCGACACCCTCAAGGCGATCCAGATCCCCTACATCCTGCGCTCGTTTGGCGGCGGCCTCTATCTGATAGGCTTCCTGCTCTGCGCCATCAACCTGTGGAAGACCGCGCGCAGCGGCAATACGCAACCGGTGAGGGCGGAGGTCACCCTGCTAGAGAGGGAGAAAAAAGAGCGCATGACGCTGGGCGAGGCGTTCAGCGCGGATCCGGTGATCTACTTCATGCTTGGGCTGGTTTTCACGCTGCTGTGGTTTTTCCTGCCGCCACACGCGGACAAGGCGGCCTTTGCGGTGATGGTGCTGCTAGTCGCCAAGGGCGTGAGCGTGTTCCGAGCTAACAGCCACGGCTGGGCCCACTACTTCGACCGCCTGTTGGAAAACCACCTGCCGTTCACGGTGATGATCTTCGTGGCGGTGGCCATTGGCGGGGTGGTGCAGATCATTCCATCGCTGATGGTCAACCGTGCGGCCAACATCGAGGACCGCTTGCAGATTCCCTACACCCCGCTGGAGCTTGCCGGGCGCGACCTGTATGTCTCGGAGGGCTGCTACAACTGCCACTCGCAGATGATCCGCACGCTCGTCCCCGACGTGCTGCGCTACGGCCCAAGGAGGGACCAGGGCTACAGCCGGATGGGCGAATCGCTCTACGACTTCCCGTACCAATGGGGCTCAAAGCGCACCGGGCCGGACCTAGCGCGCGAGGGCGGCCCGCTGGTGGCCGGCAGCAAGGTGATGCGCGCGGGCCCACGCGACAACGTGTGGCACTTCAACCACTTCATCAATCCGCGGATCTCACCCGGCTCGAACATGCCGTGCTACTCGTTCCTGGCGGAGGCCAAGACGGACTTCAAGAGCCTGCCCGGGCGGATAGAAGTTCAGACCACCCTTGGCGTGCCGTGGCCGGCGATGACCAAGGATGCGATCGAACAGGGCGCGCGCGAGCAGGCGCTCGAGATCGCCACCTCGCTGGTGGCCGGCAAGGCCTTCCTGCCCGACAAGCCCACGCTGGCTGGCGACTCGCTGCGCAACCACTTGGCGGAAAGCCAGCTCATCGCGCTCATCGCCTACGTCCAAAAGCTTGGCGCCTACGAGGAGATCGGCGCACCGGCGAAGCTGCGCCCCCTTGACCCGGACAGCCGCCTGCGGGTGGCCGCCCCGGCATCCCCGGCCAATCCGGCCAGCGCCACCCTGGTGCCGCAGAAACCCTAAGACCAACAAGCCATGTTCAAGCGAGTCATCTACGCCGAGTGGTCAAGCATTGTGCCGATCATCTCCTTTGTCCTGACCTTTGCGGTCTTCGCCATCGCCACGGTGCGCGCACTGCGCACGCCAAAAGACCGCCGCGAGGAGCTCGCGCGCATGCCCCTGGACTCCTAACCAGCGACCCCCGAGCCAACCATGTCATCCGATCCGGAAATCAAACAAGCCCACTACGCGCGCGAAAAGGGCGAGGTCGTCCTGCGTCCCCACGAGTACGACGGCATCCAAGAGTACGACCAGACGCTGCCTAACTGGTGGTTGTTCATCTTCTTCGCCGCGCTGCTAGCCTTCCCGCTCTACTGGCTCGTCTACTATCAGCTAGGCGTCGTCCAGAGCGACGAGCAGAGGGTCGACGCGGCGGTGGCGCAGATCGAGACCGTCAGACTCAAGGCGCTCGACGCGATGCTGGCCAAGCTTGACGACGTGGCGCTGGTGCAGAAGTGGGCAGCGGACCCTGCGGCGGTGAGCGCGGGCCACGACTTGTTTCAGGCCAACTGCATTGCCTGCCACGGGGCCAACCTGATGGCGCGGATTGACGTGGGCAACGGCCAGAGCGTGCCGCTGCCGGGCCTGCCGCTCAAGGATGGGGAGTGGAAATACGGTGCCAAGCCGATGGACATCTTCCGCCTCATCAACAACGGCACCCCTCCGGAGAGCCCGGGGCACAACAACGCGCGGATGGCCGCCTGGGGCAAGGACCTCGCCCCGCTGCAGATCACCCAGCTAACGGCCTACCTGATTTCCGAGAACCCGAACGACTTCAAGGAGCTGGCAAGGTGAGCCGATTCCAGCGCGGCGGTCCGGAGGGCCAGACGCTCCGCGGGGAGCATCGCCTCGATCCGCCTAAGCCCCTCGGCAAGAGCAATTTCAAGCGCCTCCTCGAGATCGCAGCAGCGCGCCTCGGCGATTGCGGCGAGCCCCAGCCGGTCGCTGGGGGGCAGCAGCTCAGGGGCAAGAACGAGGGGAGCAAATGGGAGGGGTTTTTGAGGACACATAGTTTTTTTCGACATAATCTAGAATATTTTTGCCATTGGTTGCCAGAAGCCTATGGTGCCGCCTTCTGATGGATCCAATTCCGGTACGACTTCCAGCCGATCTCCAAGCACGGGTTGATGGCTTGGCAAAGGAGATGGCGATTTCAAGATCCGCCGTTCTGCGGCTTGCCATTCAACAATGGCTCGATGCGGTGGACATCCATGGCATTAATCCGCTGCTGAGCGAGCCGGAGCATCCCAAGGCGCCTGACAAACCAGAGTAAGGGACGCGTTGCGCCGCTCGGGCGCCGCGGCTTGATGGGCCGCGACCGCGGAGTCACCCGATGCCGGGGGTGGATTTCGTTTGCCATGCGAAGACCCTAACACGCGGGGGAGGGACATCGGCGGAGGCAGGGTAAGCGGCGGCACAAAAAGTCCGTCAGATCCTCAGCGGGCGGCGAGCCGCGCGGGGGCCTCAGCAACCTTGAGCGGCCGCGCCTTGGCGAGCATCTCCGGCGTGGCCGGCGCGATCCGGGCGCGGATGAAGCCGGCGGTGGTCGGCACGGTGAGCTGAATGCCAAGCCGGGTGGTATCCGGGCGGCCGGGGTTGACCAGGCGCAGTGCGTGGAAGATGAGCGGACCTGAGGCGCTGAGCTGCACGGCAAGCGCCGCGTTGTTAACCCCGGTGGCCACCAGCAGGTCCGGCGCTACCTGCTGCCAAGTGCCGGTAGTCATTAAGGCGGACTCAAAGGCCAGTGGGCGGGTGGCTCTGAGGCGGTCTTCCAGCGTCAACGCGCCACTGCCGCCCCGCTCGAACGTCCAGGTGCGCTCGATGGCTTGCAGCCCGTCGAGAGGGTAACAGGAAGTTAGATCCATGCGGATGCTATCGGCCTGGTCGGTGAAGCGTGTCAGTCCAACGACGCCGCGGGCGGCGGAGCCTTGGAGCTGATAGGAGTTGCCGACCACGGGGACTGAGTGGCCAAACGAGCTCATGACGGGGATGAGGTAACGGTTTTTGCTGAAGGTCTCGGAGGTGTACTCCATGGCGCCGGGATCACACAGCAGTACTTGGCCGGCATGATAGACGACGGTGGAGCCGACGTCGTTGTGGTTGTGGTGCTCGTCGTTGTGGCCTCCCTTCCATGCGACGGCAAAGTCGCCCGTGGATGCGCCGCGGCCAACGTAAACGCCGCCGGCGGGAAGCCAGGTGCGCCGCTCCAAAGTGGCCGCGCCGGCGGTCCCAGCTGATTGGGGCGAGGGCTTGGAAAAGACGAAGGTGACCGATTCAAGCAAGGAACGGCCGCCGGCAAAGAGCTCGATTGGCTCGGCATCCCGAGTTGGCTGACAAATCCCAAGGCGCGCGAGATAGCCGACAAATGCCTCGCCGGGTTTGGCGTTGAGGGGCGCATCGGCGAAAGCGGGAAAGGTTTTCGCGCCGAGTTCCTGACCGAGGGCGGCGGCGACGATCTGTTTGGGTCGTGGACCGGCCATCCAGTTGACCTTGCCGTTGGTTTGTTGGGCGACGAGGGAGGAGAGGACGGCAAAGTGGCGGAACCCGTAATCCCAGTAGCCGATCCCCTCGGTGCAGTAGCCATCCGCGGCAAAGCCGCCGAGGAAGGTGGCCATGTTGCGCGTGGCCCAGTTGACGGCGCTGGCGCGCACATCGGGCGACTCGCTGGTCATGAGGATCGCGCAGACGGCGCCCGCGGTGCACACCGCGTTCCAATTGTTGTCATTCCGGGCCCACCAGTGGCGCGCGTTGTAGAATTCAGGATCGATACCGCTTAGGTGCTCAAGCACCGGAGTTGTTAGTCTGCGTTGGATGTTCTCGCGCGCCAGCGCCACGGTGGCGGCCGGGAGGCTCTTTTCCAACAACCAGACCGCGGTCGCCATGTCACCGCCATTCATGGCGACGCCCAGGTCGACGAAGGGCTTGTTGCCCTTAAAGATCCAAGCGCCGTGGTCGTGGGCAGGAAGGCACCACGAGGGATCGGCGCAGAGGGATTCGATCGCTTTGGTTAGGGCAGGAACAAAGCGGCCTTTGCCTTCAAGGCACTCCGCCTTGACGAGGGTCTGGAAGGTTTCCCAGCGCGGGCGATTTTGGTTTTGGAAGCGTGAGCGGTTGCCGTTGCGGAAGTATTCCTGATAGAGCGCGGCATCAAAGGCGGCAAAGGCCGCGGCGATGAGCGACTCAGCCGCGGCGATCATCTTGCGCCCCTGTTTGGTGGCACCAAGTGGCTCCCAGGCGGCACGGTCACTGGCTGGTCGGCCAGGGCCAGCGGGTTGGGCGGGAAGATCGCCCGCGGCCAATTCCGCAGTGGCCGGAAGGAGTGAAAACGCGGCACAGGCCAGAATCAAAAGCGGGAGACTGCGCATCAGGACGACCCTTTACGCACGGAGGCAGGTGAACTTTCATTATCCGCTTAGAGCGGCACGTCCATGCCCTCAACGGCAGCCAACGCGCGCTGGTTAGAATCGAATGTTAGGAACGCGGCGGCCCCGAGGTGCAGCGCGGTGGCGATGTGGAGAATGTCGGCAAGACGGTGGCCGCGGTTCTCGGTGTGCTTGGCACTGAGGCCTTCGGCGATCTGATGGACGTCACCCCAGTCAACCGGGGTGATACGCAAGACATTGGAGCTCAGGTCGTCTTGGAGATTACGCAGCATCGCCACGCCCTCGTGGTGGGAAAACCCGCGGGTTCGGTCATTGGCAAACAAGCGTGCCTGGAGGCGGACCGATTGGCGGAACTCCAACAGTAGCAGGGTGGAAACCGGCAGTGGCCCGGTCAGGGCTTGTGCATAAGTCACCGCTACGGACGAATACACTTGGAGTCGATAGAGCGAGCAAAGGAAGGAAGTGTCCGGGAAATCTCTCATCCTTCCTCGCCCTCGAGTTCGTAGGCGCGCATTGCGGCGACTTCCTCGTCAGAAAACACCCGGTCACCCCAGATTTTTTGCAAGCGGGCGGCAAAATCCGGCCATTGCGGGGCGGAAGCGTCCTTCGCGGCACTCAAAACGGCCACCGGATGGCCCTTGCGCAAAATCTCAATCTCCTCTCCCTCAGCGAGCCACGCCTCAAGCTTGGCAAAGTTGTTGCGTAGGTCGCGGAGGGTGGCGGTTTTCATGTGGACACGTTAAGTCCACATCCTTGCGGGGTCAAGGTGGCAGCCCATTGGGCAAATTCCGCGCACTCTCTGAGCGGGGATGCGGAGCACAGCGGTGGGCGATCTGCCACCTTCGCGGGGTGCCCAAACCCGCGCCGAGATCCAAAACGCCGAACTTGGTTTCGCTCACCACGCTCAATGCGGACGGGTCGCACTACACGCTGCACCCCGCGGATGTGAGGGGACGCTTCACCCATTGGCGGCGGGTGTTCGCATTTTTTCTCATCGTGGTGTACGTGGTGCTGCCGTGGATTCGGATCAATGGGGCGCCGGCGGTGTTTTTGGATGTCGAGCAGCGCAGCTTCCATCTGTTTGGGCTGAGCCTGGCGGTGCAGGACCTGTGGGTGATGATCTTCGCCATCAGCGGCTTGGGGTTTTGCCTGTTCACCGTCACGGCGGTGTTAGGCCGGCTGTGGTGCGGCTGGGCATGCCCCTACACGATCTTCCTAGAGCATGTCTTCCGGCGCATCGAGCGCTGGATTGATGGCGACGCGGCGGCTCGGCGCAAGCTCGACGCCGCGCCGCTGAGCGCGGGGAAGTTCCTGCGCCGCAGCCTGAAGTATTCCCTCTACCTGATAGCCTCCACCCTCATTGCCCATGTCTTCCTCTCGTACTTCGTCTCGCTGCCGAAATTGTACCAGTCGCTGCAGGACGGGCCGCTGCGCCACCCGGTGGGGTTTGCCACGGTGAGCGCCATCACCGCCGCGCTGGTGTTTTGCTTCGGGTGGTTCCGCGAGCAATTTTGCATCATCCTGTGCCCGTACGGCCGAATCCAATCCGCGCTGACCGACGAGGAGACGCTCATCATCGGCTACGATGCGGCCCGCGGCGAGCCGCGCGGCAAGGCAAGCGATCCAGACGCTGGCGCCTGCGTCGACTGCCGGCGCTGCGTCCAAGTTTGCCCAACAGGGATAGACATCCGCAACGGACTGCAGATGGAGTGCGTCGGTTGCTCGGCGTGCATCGACGCCTGCGATGAGATCATGACCAAGCTCGAGCGGCCCACCGGCCTGGTGCGCTACGACTCGGCCACGGGTCTGGCGGGGAAGCCGCGGCGGGTGCTGCGGCCGCGGTTGTTGGTTTACGCGCTGCTCGGGTTGCTGGGGCTCGTGGCGCTGGGCACGAGCCTGTTTTTCCGAGCCAAGCCGATCCTTGCGGAGGTCTCGCGGATGCGCGGGGCGGCATTTTTTGCCGACCCAAGCAGCGTGCGCAACCACTATCAGATCCGCCTGGCCAACAAGCGCAACCAGCCGCTGGCGTTCTCGGTGAGCCTGGTGGGCGCACCAACGGGATTCACCCTCAGTGGCCTTGGCGAGAAAATCGAGCTCCCCGCAAACACCGAGGTCAACCGGCCACTCATCGTCATCACTCCGCTGGATGACTACACCGGGCCGCTCAACCTGACGCTGCGCGTCACCGCCGAGCCAGGCCAGGCGAGCGTCACCCAGGAGCTCGAGTTCCTCGGACCCCAGCCGCTGCCGCGGCGCTGACAACCGGCGCCTCGCTAACAACAAGTTCCAGCAGAATCCATTACCAACCATCAAAATGAAATCCGTCCTTATGATCATCGCCGCCTTTGTCGTCCTGTTGAGCGCGTGGAGCGCTCTGGTTGTTGTGGCCATCAAACACGCGCCTGAGGTGATCGCCGTGAAAGTGCAGCCGACGCCGACGCACTAACCGCCGATGGATCCTGTCCACACAACGGTAGGTGCGCTGTTAGCGGGCTTGGTCACCAGCGTGCATTGCGCGGGGATGTGCGGCCCGCTGGCCTGCGGGCTGGCGGTGATGCCGGCAAGCGAGGGCGAGCGACTGGCGGCGGCAAGCGCGTATCACGGCACCCGGCTGGCGGCGTACACGCTCATTGGCGGGCTGTGCGGAGCGCTTGGCCAGCAGCCGCTGGCGTGGGTGTTCAGCAGTCCGGCGGTGGTCCTGCCATGGATCCTGGTGGGCGTGTTCCTCATCTTCGGGCTTGGCTTGGAGAAGCGCCTGCCGCGCCCGGTGCTGCTGCTGCGCGTCAGCGCGCGGATGCGCTTGCGCACGCGGCGCCTCGCGCCCATCACCAGCGGCGTGGTGCTTGGCGGACTCACCCCGCTGCTGCCGTGCGGGCCGCTCTATCTGTTATTTGGCGCGGCGCTGATGAGTGGCTCGGCGCTGCGCGGGGCGGAGTTCGCGCTGGCCTTCGGACTTGGTACTGTGCCGCTGCTGTGGTTAGCGCAGAGGCAACTGCAGCGGTTCAAGCCCCGGTTTTCGGCCGCTGGGCTGGTGCGCGTGCAGCGAGCGCTGGCGCTGGTAAGCGCGCTGGTGCTCGCGTGGCGGCTGCATGGCACGCTGCCATCGAGCGCGGCGCCCGCGGAGCCCGCGGCGCTGCCGTCGTGCTGCGCGGAGTAGCCGGTTCTTGTTAAATGTTATTTGTTATCTGCGCGATCACCAGATGAGCACCTGCAAGCATTGCGGCACGCCCTTTTCAGCCGGGCGCGGGGACGAGAGGTTTTGCTGCAAGGGCTGCGAGTTTGTTTTTGAGCTCATCCAGGACGAGGGGCTGGAGAGGTTTTACGATTTGCGCCGGGACACGCCGGTGCGCCCGGCGCGCAGCGTGCCGTTTGAGGCGCACGATTTTGGGTGGTTGGATGCGGTGGTGGCGGGTGCGGAGTCCACGGTGGGCGCGGGGGACGCGGCGCAGGCGGAGTTTGCCCTTGAGGGGATTTCCTGCGTCGGCTGTGTGTGGCTCGTCGAGAAGGTGTTTCTGCGCTGCGGCGGCGCGCTGGAAGCCGCCGCGCAGCCGGCGACCGGCCAGCTGCGGCTGCGCTGGACCGCCAAGGCGTGCGACCTTGGCGGCTTTGCGCGCGAGTTGGCCAGCTTTGGCTACACGCTGAGCGCGGCGCGCGGCGGGGCCGGCCGCGGGGAAGTGGGCGATCTCGGCGCGCGGCTTGGCTTGTGCGGGGCGTTTGCGATGAACGCGATGGCCTTCACGCTGCCGAGCTACCTGGGGATGCCGGCGGACTTTGCGTTTGCGCGGATTTTCCACCTGGTGACGTTTCTCTCGGCGACGCTGGGGATGTTAGTCGGGGGGAGTTATTTCATCCGCCGGGCATGGCAGTCGGCGCGGGCGGGGATCGTGCACATCGACCTGCCGATCGCGCTGGGCTTGGTGTTGGCGTTTGGCGGGTCGCTTGCCGGCTGGGCGCTGGAGGTGGCGGGGCTGCTGTATTTTGATTTTGTGGCGGTGTTTGTGTTTTTGATGCTCGCGGGGCGCTTCTTGCAGCTCAGTGCGGTGGAGAAGAACCGCCACCGCCTGCAGCGCCACCGGCCGGTGCCCGAGACGCTCGCGTCGCCCGACCGCGCGGAGCCGCTGGCACTTGCCGACCTTGGTCCGGGGATACGCTTTGAGCTGGCGCCCGGGCAGTCGGTTCCGGTGGCCGCCACCCTCGATGCGGGCGCCGCGGAGTTCTCGCTTGAGTGGATCAGCGGCGAGGCGGACCCGTTGACGTTCCGCGCGGGGCGGCCGCTGCCGGCCGGTGCCATCCATCTCGGGGCGCAGCCGGTGGTTCTGACTGCCGCGGAGAGCTGGCACGACTCGCTGCTCGCGCGGCTAACAAGCAACGAGCGCGCGGCGGTGCGCGTGCCGGGGCTCGAGCGGCTGCTGCGCGGGTATCTGCTTGTGGTGCTGGTGCTTGGGGTCGGTGGCTTTGGCTGGTGGCTGCGCCACGGCTCGCTGGCCGAGGCGCTGCAGGTGATGATCTCTGTGTTTGTCGTCTCGTGCCCGTGCGCGCTGGGCGTTGCGCTGCCGTTGGCCGACGAGTTGTCCGGCTCGCTGATGGAGCGCGCGGGGGTGTTTATCCGCGAGTCGCTCGTCTGGGCGCGGCTGCGGCGGGTGCGCACGCTGATTTTCGATAAGACCGGCACCCTCACCCTGGAGCGGCCGGTGTTGGTCAACCCGGAGGCCCTCGACAGCCTTTCGGCGGCTGCCACGCGCGCCCTTGCCGTACTGACAACCCAGTCGCTCCACCCGGTGTCGCGCACGCTGCTTGAAGCGCTTGGGCGCCACGGCCAGCAGTTGCTGCGCGACGAAGCGGCCGAGGAGGTCCATGACGTGCCGGGGGCGGGGCGGCATTTTCAGGCGGCGGGGCGCAGCTGGTCGCTTGGGCGCCCGGGGTGGT
>JBILQA010000064.1:0-10098 GCA_044373535.1 Akkermansiaceae bacterium
TGGCCAGACTCCTGGCCATGATGCCTCGCGTGCCCAGCTACCCGCCTCGAAGCGCGTGTACGTGGCCGGAACCCTGCACCCGAGCGTGAAGGTGCCGATGCGCGAAATCACCCTGGCGGACACCAAGTCCTACAACGGCCGGATCGAGAAAAATGATCCGGTTCGCGTTTATGACTGCTCGGGTCCATGGGGCGACCCGGCATTTACCGGAACCTCCGAACACGGACTCCCGCCGCTGCGCCGCGAGTGGCTGCTTGAGCGCGGCGACGTCGAGGAGTACGCCGGGCGCCAAGTTCAACCGCAGGACAATGGTTACCTGACGGAAAAGCATGTCGAGTTCGCCTCCAAGTCAGAGCGCTCAAACCGTTTCGTGGAATTTCCAGGTCTGACCTCGGAGAGGCGCAAGCCTCTGCGTGCAAAGGGCTCGCCGGTGACCCAGCTGCACTATGCGCGGCAGGGCATCATCACCCCTGAGATGGAATTCATCGCCATCCGCGAGAACATGCGCCGGGCGCAAATGAGCGACATGGCCGAGGACATTGTGCGCAACAACCTCGACAAGCAGCACCGCGGGTCGACGCAATCGCCGGACAGCCCGTACACGCCGAATATTTTTCAGCGCTTCCCGCAGCGCATCCCGAGCGAGATCACCGCGGAGTTTGTGCGCAGCGAGGTGGCTGCGGGGCGGGCGATCATCCCGCTGAACATCAACCACCCTGAGTGTGAACCGATGATCATCGGGCGGAACTTCCTGGTGAAGATCAATGCCAACATCGGCAACTCCGCGGTCGCCTCGTCAATCGAGGAGGAGGTCGAGAAAATGCGCTGGGCGACGAAGTGGGGCGCGGACACCGTGATGGACCTTTCCACCGGCAAGAACATCCACGCGACCCGCGAGTGGATCCTGCGCAACTCGCCGGTCCCGATTGGCACCGTGCCGATTTATCAAGCATTGGAAAAGGTCAACGGCAAGGCCGAGGACCTCACCTGGGAGATCTACCGCGACACGCTCATCGAGCAGGCCGAGCAGGGGGTGGACTATTTCACCATCCACGCCGGCGTGCTGCTGCGTTTTGTCCCGATGACCGCCAGCCGGATGACTGGCATCGTCTCGCGCGGCGGGTCGATCATGGCCAAGTGGTGCCTTTCCCACCACAAGGAGAACTTCCTCTACACCCACTGGGATGAAATCTGCGACATCTGCGCGGCCTACGACGTGAGCTTCTCGATCGGCGACGGCCTGCGCCCCGGCTCGATTGCCGACGCCAACGACAAGGCGCAGTTTGGCGAACTTCAGGTGCAGGGCGAACTGACGACGCGCGCCTGGGCCAAGGGCTGCCAGGTGATGAACGAGGGCCCCGGCCACGTTCCCATGCACATGATCGAGGAAAACATGGCCAAACAATTGGAGTGGTGCCACGAGGCGCCCTTCTACACCCTTGGCCCGCTCACCACCGACATCGCCCCGGGCTACGACCACATCACCTCGGGCATCGGCGCCGCCATGATCGGTTGGTACGGCTGCGCCATGCTCTGCTACGTCACTCCCAAGGAGCACCTTGGCCTGCCTAACAAGGACGACGTCAAGGTGGGCGTCATCACCTACAAACTTGCCGCCCACGCCGCGGACCTCGCCAAGGGCCATCCGGGCGCCCAGTACCGGGACAACGCACTGTCGAAAGCGCGCTTTGAGTTTCGCTGGGAGGACCAGTTCAACCTTGGCTTGGATCCGGAAACCGCGCGCGAGTTCCACGATGAGACTCTCCCGCAGGATGGCGCCAAGACCGCGCACTTCTGCTCGATGTGCGGCCCGCACTTCTGCTCGATGAAGATCAGCGAGGACGTCCGCCAGTACGCCGCCGCCCAAGGCATCGCCGAGGAGGAAGCGCTCGCGGCCGGCATGGCGGAGAAATCCAAGGAGTTCGCCGAGGCAGGCGCCGAAGTTTACGTCCCCGCGTAGGGCGAATCGGGTGTATGAGTCCTCCGCGACTCATGCACCCGGAAACACCCGATCCCAGTTTCCTGCCGCCAGGAGGAAACTATCAGGACCTCTTCTCCTACAAGAAATCCGAAGTCATCTACGACTTCACCTTTCGCTTCTGCGAACGGTTCCTAAGCCGCGGCGACCGCACCATCGACCAGATGGTGCAAGCCGCTCGTTCCGGGAAGCAAAACATCGCCGAAGGCAGCAAGGCTTCCACTACCTCCACCGAGATGGAGCTGAAGCTCACCAACGTCGCCCGGGCGAGTTTGGAGGAACTCCTCCTCGATTACCAAGACTTCCTCCGCGTCCGCGACCATCCCTTGTGGGAAAAGAACTCCAAGGAAGCACTCTACGTCCGCAAGCTAGGGAAAAGAGAAAATGAGTCCTATGAGACTTATAGGACCTATATGGATACCCGCCCACCCGAGGTCCTCGCGAACATCGCCGTCTGTCTAATCCACCAGGCCAACTACCTGCTAGACCGGCAAATCCGCCGACTAGAGGCAGACTTCCTCAAAAAAGGCGGTCTCCGCGAGAACATGACCAAGGCCCGGTTAGATTACCGGAGAAAGAACCCATAGGACTCATAGGTCCTATAGGTCCTATCTCTCAGCTTTAAAACCGATTCTCAGCTTTAAAACCGGCCCAGATTCATCACCTTGTCCCACGCGGCAACGAAGTCCTGCACAAACTTCCCGCCCGCATCGGCGCAAGCATAGACCTCGGCGACGGCACGCAGAATCGAGTTTGAGCCGAATACCAGGTCAACCCGTGTTCCGGTCCAACGCGGCGCGCCGGTCTTGCGGTCCAAGCCGACAAAGGCATTGCCACACGGGGACGCCTGCTTCCACTCGGTGGCCATGTCGAGGAGGTTGACGAAGAAGTCGTTAGACAAGGCCCCGGCGCGCGCGGTGAAAACCCCGTGATTGCTGCCATCCGCATTGGTGCCAAGCACGCGCATTCCGCCAACGAGCACGGTCATCTCCGGCGCGGTGAGCGTGAGCAACTGCGCCTTGTCGATAAGAAGCGCCTCAGCCGGTACGCTGTAGCGGCCCTTCAGATAGTTGCGGAACCCATCGGCCAGCGGCTCAAGCACCGCGAAGGACTCAACGTCGGTCTGCTCCGCGGAGGCATCCATGCGTCCCGGCGTGAACGGCACGGACACCGGGTGGCCGGCATTCTCGGCCGCCATTTCCACCGCCGCACAGCCACCGAGGATGATCAGATCCGCGAGCGAGATCTTTTTGCCATCCGCCGCGCTTGCATTGAAGTCGGCCTGGATGGCCTCAAGCTTAGCAAGCACATGGGCAAGCTGGGCCGGCTGGTTAGCCTCCCAATCCTTTTGCGGCGCCAAGCGGACCCGGGCGCCATTGCCACCGCCGCGCATGTCGGAGCCGCGGAAGGTCGAGGCCGACGCCCAGGCGGCCGATACAAGCTGCGCGACGCTCAGCCCGCCCCCGAGGATTTTGCCCTTCAACGCCGCGATGTCCGCAGCATCGACCAGCGGATGGTCAACGGCCGGAACCGGGTCCTGCCAAATCAACTCCTCGGCGGGAACCTCCGGGCCAAGGTAACGGGCCCGCGGACCCATGTCGCGGTGCGTGAGCTTGAACCACGCACGGGCAAAGGCATCGGCAAACGCGGCGGGATTTTCCAGAAAGTGGCGGGAAATCTTCTCGTAAGCCGGGTCAACGCGCAGCGCGATGTCGGTGGTCAACATCGCCGGCGCGATTTTCCTCGAGGCGTCGTGCGCGTGCGGCACCGTGTTGTCCCCTGCCCCATCCTTCGGCGTCCATTGCTGGGCACCGGCAGGGCTCTTGGTAAGCTCCCATTCGTAGCCGAAGAGATTCTCAAAGTAGCCGTTACTCCACTGCGTCGGCGTGCCGGTCCAGGTCACCTCGAGGCCACTGGTGATGGTGTCCGCGCCCTTGCCGGTGCCAAAGCTGTTGCTCCAGCCAAACCCCTGGGCCTCAAGCGGGGCCGCCTCGGCATCCGGCCCCACGTGGTCTGCGGGTCCCGCCCCGTGGGTTTTGCCAAACGTGTGGCCGCCGGCGATGAGTGCGACGGTTTCCTCGTCGTTCATGGCCATGCGCCCGAAGGTCTCACGGATGTCGAAGGCGGACTTGAGCGGATCCGGATTCCCGTCAGGCCCCTCGGGGTTGACGTAGATCAGGCCCATTTGCACCGCGGCGAGCGGATTCTCAAGCTGGCGAGTGTGGATCTTGCCATCCGCGTTGTCATCGGTCGGCAGCACCGCGTGATCGGCTTCCACCCCTTCCGAGCCGTGCGCATAGCGGATGTCCCCAGCCAGCCAGGTCGTCTCACGGCCCCAGTAAACGTCCTGGTCCGGCTCCCACGTGTCGGGACGCCCGCCGCCGAAGCCAAACGTCTTGAACCCCATCGTCTCAAGCGCCACGTTGCCGGCCAAAATCATCAGGTCCGCCCAGGAAATCTTGCGCCCGTACTTCTGCTTGATTGGCCACAGCAGGCGGCGCGCCTTGTCCAGGCTCACGTTGTCCGGCCAACTGTTGAGCGGAGCGAAGCGCTGCTGGCCGCGGCCGCCGCCGCCACGGCCGTCGCCAGTCCGATAGGTGCCCGCGCTGTGCCACGCCATGCGGATGAAAAACGGGCCGTAATGGCCAAAGTCCGCCGGCCACCAATCCTGCGAGTCGGTCATCAGCGCGGCCAAATCTCCCTTCAGGGCCGCAAGATCGAGCGCCTTGAACTCCTGCGCGTAGTCGAAGCCGGCTCCCAACGGGTCGGACTTCTCGGAATGCTGATGGAGCAATTCAACCTTCAAGCGGTTCGGCCACCAATCGTGGTTGCTCGTCGCGCCACCCGTCGCTGCGGTGGCTGGCTTGAAAGGACATTGGGCTGCGGTCGGGTTCTCTGACATGGTAGTTGAAGTGAAAATAGAAAATTCTTGCCGGCGCCAGTCAGGCGCCCGAGGTGAGGCAGGCCGCGCAGGTACCCCAGAAAATCACCTCCGCCTCATCGATACGGTACCCGTGGTCTGCCGCCACACTCAGGCACGGGGCCGCGCCAAGCGCGCAATCGACATCCGTCGTCAGCCCACATGAGCGGCAAATGAGATGGTGGTGGTTATCCCCAGTGCGGTTCTCGTAGCGCGCCGGCGACCCCGCTGGCTGGATGCGCCGAATCAACCCCTTGCGCACCAGCATCCCAAGCGCATCGTACACCGCCTGGCGCGAGATGACCCCGATCCAGGCGCGCACCTCCTCGGCGATGGCATCCGCCGTCGCGTGCGGTCGCGCGCCAACCGCACGCAGTACCGAGATCCGCTGCGCCGTCACGGGAATCCCATGCTCACGCAGCAAAGCGGTCTCTTCCACGACGGACATGCTTTAACTCTCGGATTTTTCTGGATCCTGTCCAGATATTTATCCTATCAGACCCTTGCCAGCACTCCTTTTTGACCTAGAACCATCCACAAGGGCCTGCCCGGGAGATCGAGGCCCGGCAGATCGAGGCCAGACCTCCAGCACCAGAAGTCGCTAAATAGAAGAGTATCGAACGCGGCCATGCGACGCACTTGGGCACATCAAGGGCAACAGATCGAGGCCGGCAGATCGAGGCCAGATCTCCAGCACCAGAAGTCACTAAATCGGCAGATCGAGGCCAGACCTCCAGCACCAGAAGTCGCTAAATAGAAGAGTATCGAACGCGGCCATGCGACGCACTTGGGCACGGCGAGGACGGCGTACCTGATGGGTCGCGCGGGCGAGCACGGATGTCAGCCGCCTAGACCATTTGCCAGAGCTGAGTTTCTCCCCGCCGCAGCCTTGATGGCGACTTCACCGGTTGATTGGTTCCCGTGAGGTGGGATTTTGCTGAGCCCCCACCCGGGGTATCATCAAGTGCTGAGTCGCCCTGCGAGTGCGTGCCGCAGTTAGCGCCGCGGCTTCATGAAAAAAGGGCCGGTCGCTTTCGCGGCCGGCCCTGCGCCTGATTGGGATCCCGTTCCCCGGCTTAGTACTTTACGTCGCAGCCGTAGGCCTTGGTCTTGGGTTTCTCGACGTCCTTGCCGGCCAGCACGGCGTCCAACGCGGCAGCCACGAAGTTGCTGGCGCCCGCGACGTCGGCTTGCTCGGTGGTTGGCTTGTCGTCGATGGCGCCGGAGTAGGCGAGCACGCCCTGCTTGTTGATGACAAACATGTGGGGGGTGTTCGTCGCGCCGTAGGCCTTGCCCACTTTGCCATCCTCATCAAGCAGGATGGCGCTGGCCTTGGAGCCGTCCTTCTCGGCGCGGGCCTGAAGATCGGCCGCGGGCATGTTCCCCTGCTTGCCCGGCGCCGCGGAGCTCACGCTCAGCCAGACGACTCCCTGGTCGGCGTACTTCTCCTGCAGCTTGGCCATATTGCCGCTCGCATAGTGTTTTTTGACGAATGGACAATCATAGTTGATCCATTCAAGGACGACGACCTTGCCCTTGTAGTCCGCCAGGGAAACAGTGGCCCCCTTGGTGTTTTTCAGGCTGAAGGCTGGCGCCTCCTTGCCCACTTCCGCGGCTCCCGCCGCCGTCAGGCTCATCGCCACCATCGCGCCCATCAGCGCGCCCATTACTTTGCTGGATGTCTTCATGGTTAGTTCTTTCTTGAGCGGCTGTTCGTTCAGCCAGCGTTGAGTATCGCCTGAAAATCCCGCTTGTCTAACTGGATCTAAGCGGATTCTCCCGGGCTGGCCGGCCGCTGTGGCCCGCGGCTACTGAGCGGTCCATTTGACGAGAATCGGGTGGCCCTCGCTGGGCTTGATGGCGAGCTCAAGAGTCTTGATCGGACCTGCTGCGAATTCGTTGACGGGGACCTCCGCCGTCCAGCTGTCCGGCTCGGCTGCCGGAGTGAAGACCAGCGGGGTGCGGAAATCCAGCGCCTGCTCGCTGAGGGGAAACACCGTGGCCTTGGTGAGATCGCTGCCCTTCGGGGCATGCAAGGTCATGGAAACCTTGCGATTGGCCTCGGTAACCTCAAGCTTCCAGCCCACCTGCACGGTGGGTGTCTGGGCCAGCGCGGCGGCGATGGCCTCGGCAGCCGGCACCGGGGTTGGATCACCGACGGGCAAAATGATGGCCGTGTTGGCGTAGCCGGGGATGCAAGCATCCGCATTGCAGGTTAGCCAGCGCATCTGCACCCCGAAGGTCAGCTCGGTGGGCAGCTCGGTGAGCTTCTCCGGCCAGCTGATCGAGACCGGGAAGACCACCTCGCCCTCGTACCCGTAGCTGAGCATCTCCCCGGCGTGGAAGGCCTGCGGAAAGGGGTACTCAACCCGCACCGGCCCAAAGCCAGCCGGCAGCTTCCACTCCATCGCCGGTTTCATTCCGGACTCCCCCGGGTTGACCCAATAAGTGTGCCAACCCGGCTCCACTTTCATCCGCAGGCCAAGCAACACAGGCTCCCCCGGCTTGATCGGACTCTTGGCGCTCACCAAGTCGACCTGCGCCTTGCCTGATTCGACCGGCTGGGCGAGCGCCACGGCCGCCGTGACGAACATCGTGACAATGATCCATGCCATCTTCATCCTCTCAGCCTAACCCAAAAATTAGCGCATGGGAGGGGAATTCTCCCCTGGCATTCCCTAAACCATCCCCTGCAGCGGCAAGAGAACGATGAGGGGAACCAAGATTCCGAGGATCCCGGAGAGGATGGCGGCAGCGAGGATGACGATCGAACGCGCGCGATTGCCAGCCCAGCGGGCCGCTACGGCCAGGGCCAGCGCCATGCCGAGGAGAAGCCCCCAGACGAGGGCACCATTGCCGGCGAGAACCACGCTGGTGGCGGCTGGAAGCCGCGCGCCCACGTCCCCATAGACCATGCCGAGCTTGCCAAGGAAAGTCACCGCAGCGGCGGCCGCGATGAGTTGCACGGCAGCCGCGCCGAGGCAGATGGCGGCAAGGCTGGTTGATCGGGGAGCGGGCGCGGCGGTCATGCCTGCGCACTTTCCCCGACCCGACGCCGCTTGGCAAGGATGCGCGACGGCTACTGAGGCGCTAAACACGTTTGACGCACAGCCCCCGCGGCTGGCACGCTGCGCGGATGTCACTGCGTTTTCTTGTGTTTTTCGCACTTGCCGCCGCGTTCGCCCGCGCGGACGAGCTGCCCGGATGGACACCGCTTCTCGACGAGAAGCTTAGCCAGTGGGAAGTCTATTTGGGCGTTCCGGATCCATCGGTGGAGATCCCCAACGAGGGCCAAAACGCCGGGCGCGCCGCGGGCACCCCGCTTGGCCTTAACAACGACCCGAAACACGTCTTCTCCACCCGCCAGGAAGATGGCGAGACGCTCCTCCACATCAGCGGAGAGATTTTTGGCGGGCTGACCACGCTCAAGTCGTTCTCGAATTACCACCTGCGCGCGCAATTCCGCTGGGGCAGCGTAAAATGGCCCCCCCGCTTGAATGCTCCCCGCGACAATGGAATCCTCTACCACTGCATCGGCGAGCATGGCGCATTCTGGAAAGTCTGGAAGCGCAGTCTTGAATACCAAGTCCAGGAGAACGACATTGGCGATTTTTTCCCCATCGCCGGCACCATTGCCGACATCCCTGCCGCGGAGGTCCAAAAAGATCTTTGGCGCTATCAGCCGGGCGCACCGCTGCGGCCTTACTCGACCCGCTGCGCGCGCGGCCTCGATTATACCGAAAAGCCCAACGGTGAATGGAACACTCTTGAAATCCTGACTGTCGGCACCCGCGCCATCCACCTCCTCAACGGCAAGGTCGTCAACGTCCTCACCCACACCCGCTACAAGCAGGGCGACGCGGAAATCCCCCTCAGCGGCGGCCAGCTCCAAATCCAATCCGAAGCCGCAGAGGCCGACTACCGCCGCATCGAGATCCGCCCGATCAGCGAGTTTCCTGCCGAGTACCGCAGCGCTTTGCCCGCCGACGAGGCGAAGTGAGCGCCTCAGCGCCAAGGCAAATCAGCCGCTCCATCGATTCGGGCAGCCCTTCAAAGCAACTTCACCAGGCCGATGAGGCCGGTCGCGCGCCCCGCACCCATGGGGAAAGTGGTCGGGATGACAGGATTCGAACCTGCGGCCTCCTGCACCCCATGCAGGCGCGCTACCAAACTGCGCTACATCCCGTAAGACGGGTGAAGACAACGCGGGGAAAACAGAATTGGCAAGCCCGGATTTTCCTGCATCCTCACCGTTCCCGCGTGCATACCGGAGCGGCGCATTGCCCGGCCTCGTCCCTTACCCAAAAAGTTTTTGCCCATTACTATGTCTGAGCCAACCATCCGGGTCGCCGTCATCGGCGCAAGCGGCTACACCGGCGCGGAGCTGCTGCGCTACCTGCTGGCCCACCCGCACGCGGAACTCGTCGCGGTGACCTCGCGCCAGTACGCCGGTCAGGCGATTGGGGAGGTTTTCCCGCGCTTCCGCGGCCTTCCTGGTTCGGGTCTGGGTTTTGTCGAGCCGTCCACGGCGGCCTTGGTCGCGGCGCGCGCCGAGGTGGCCTTCCTGGCGCTCCCCCACGGGGTGGCCGCCGGGTATGCCGCCGAGCTGCTCGAGGCGGGCATCCGGGTCATCGACCTAAGCGCGGACTTCCGCCTGCGCGATCCCGCGGTCTATGCGGAGTTCTATGCCGCCAACCATCCGGCGCCCCAGCTGCTGGCCGAAGCCGTCTACGGCTTCCCTGAGGTGCGCCCGGAAGCCATCCGCGCCGCGCGGCTCATCGCCGCGCCGGGCTGCTACCCAACGAGCATTGCCCTGCCGCTGATCCCCCTGCTGCGCGCCGGGTTGATTGACCCTCAGTCGATTGTCACCTGCTCGATGTCCGGTGTCAGCGGTGCTGGCAAGAAGACAGATGCCACCCTGCTGTTCTGCGAGTGCCAGGAAAGCGTGCGCGCCTACGGCCTGCCGAAACATCGCCACCTTGCGGAAATCGAGCAGGAGCTCAGCCTCGCTGCCGGGCTGCCGCTGCAGATCTCCTTCACCCCCCACCTCATCCCGGTCCTCTGCGGGATTTGCACCACCACCTCGGCCATTCTCGCCGCCGGCGCCGGCCCCGAACAAATCGGCGCCGCGCTGCAACAGGCGTACGGCGCCTCCCCCTTCGTGCGGCTGCTGGGCTTTGGTGCCTGCCCGGACACCAAG
>JBILQA010000368.1:0-2959 GCA_044373535.1 Akkermansiaceae bacterium
ATGGCGGCGGTCAGGTGGATGTAGCCGCGTTCCCAGTCCACTGCTGACCAGGGCAGCCGCCGCACCTCGCTAGGCCGCAGCCCGCACCACCCCGCGATCAGCAAAAACGCCTCGAGCTTCGGTGCATGCTCTCGCACCGCCGCCAGCAGCGCGCGCCCCTGGTCAACCGAGAGGATCTCCACCTCATCATCCAGCACAGTCGGCCGGCGCAGCATGTCCGCTGCATGCTTGCCCTTGGATCCAATCAAATTCCAATCCCTCGCGCGGTTCAGAAACGTTGTCCAGGTGGTGATCC
Organism: Akkermansiaceae bacterium; assembly: GCA_044373535.1. GTDB lineage: Bacteria > Verrucomicrobiota > Verrucomicrobiia > Verrucomicrobiales > Akkermansiaceae > JBILQA01. The sequence continues at coordinate 296 of JBILQA010000368.1, forward strand.
GGTTCACCACCGTCCGCGGCGCCGGCGCATCCCCCGTTTTTGTCCGGCGTTCCACCCAACTTTTCAGCCGCGCATCATCGAGCTCGAGCAACCTCAGCTCTCCATTCCCGGATATGGCGAGGAAGGATTTCAGTTCCGTCCCGAACGTCCGGTACGTCTCCGTCGATTCCTCGTACTCCGCGAGAAATCTCGCCACCGCGACTGAGACCGTGGCTTGCTCGACAAGCAGAGGGCCATGCTCCGCATACCACCTCGCCGCCGTCGAAAGATCCGCCCGGCCCGCGAGCCACTTCCGGGCATCCCTCACATCCTCGAGCAATCGCCGGACAGCCCCCTCGCCCTCCCCGGCGATGTTCCGCAGCGATTCGAGAGATTCAGCCTGGGCGGCACGGATCCACTGCTCGCCCGCTCCCGCCGCAAGCTTCCGCGCTTTCTCCCCAGCCCACTCCAAAGCGCTGGCCTCTGTCGATGCCGTGGTACGGCGCCACGCCCCGTCCTCTCGCCAGCGCAGCGCAAAACGCCCGTCAGCCCTCAATGCCACCCGCACAGCTCCCTGCTCGTAACGCACCGTGCGCGGCCAGACCGGCTTTTTCTTCGCTGCCATGCCCGCATATGACACCACCTGACACCAAAAACAACCCCGAAAAGCCCCGGAAAACCCCCATTTCCGCCCTCCACGCCCATCCCCCTAGAAACGCGTAAGGCCCTCATATTGAGGGCCTTAGCATGTTTTGAAAATGGAGCGGGTGATGAGATTCGAACTCACGACATCCACCTTGGCAAGGTGGCGCTCTACCACTGAGCTACACCCGCGTAGCTGCGGGGTAGATAGCCGCTCACGAAGCCCGCGCAAGGCAATTTTTGTGAAATCCTGCAGATTTTCCTCCGCATGTTGGCGGCTCCGGATTTCGAGTTCCCGCCCGCGGGCGCCCATGGCAGGGCCATGCCTCGGAAGATCGCGGCAGGGCGTCTGGTTTAGGCCGCGGTTGAGGGTCGAGGTTTTGCTGTATGGACCGTGGATCGGGGGGTAGCTTTCCGGCATGAATGGCTTGCTCGCCCGCGCTCTTGCCCTCGCTATGCTGCTTACCAGCGCGGCGGCCGCGCAGCCGCGCACGCGGGCCGATCCCCAGCGCTTTGCCGCGGAAGTAGCGGCCATTGCGGCACGGCCCACGGAAGCCGGTGGGATTGTGTTTACCGGCAGTTCCTCGGTGCGCAAATGGACCACCCTGCGCGCGGATTTCCCCGGGCTGCCGGTGCACAACCACGGATTTGGCGGCAGCACCATCCATGACCTCCTCGCGTACTTTGATCCCCTGATTGGCCGCCATCAACCGAGCCTTGTGGTGCTTTACACCGGTTCGAACGACCTCGCCGCGGGACTCCCGGTTGAGGATGCCTTCCATGACTACCAGGCCGTTCTAACGCTCATCCATGCGCAGTTGCCCGCAACGCGGGTGGTGGTCAACTCGGTGAAAATCGCCCCGTCACGTGCGGCGCAGATTCCCGCCGTCAACGAGCTCAACGGCAGGCTGCGGAAATGGGTCGCGACCAAACGCTGGGCCCGCTACGTAGATGCCACGAGCTACCTCGCGGATGGCGCCGGCGAGCCGCGCCCAGAGTTTTTTCTGGCCGACGGCCTGCACTTGAACGCCGCGGGCTACTCGGTATGGCGGGCGATTCTTGAGCCCGTCGTGCGCGAGGAGTGGGCCAGGGCCGGGCCTACCCAAGCGCGGCCGCGACCCAGGGCTCCCGCGCAATTGCCCGCCGCGAGTGCGGCAGTCGTCCCCGAGGCCGACCCTGAGGCTCCTGCCCGGCCACCGCGGCGCAGGTTCCCGCGCTGATGAGCCGGCAAGCCCGTTAGACGCGCGGATGGTGGCGGCGCTTGAGGCGCAGCTGGGCCATCGCCTTGGCGATGTTGGCTTGGAGGTGGGCCATCTCCTCGAGGTCGCCGTCGTGGCCGAGGTTGGCGATGGCGTCTTCGGCGCGCTTGAGCGCCTCTTCCACGCGGGCTTCGTCGATGGCATCCTCTCCGGTGGCCAAGTCGGTAAGCACGTTGACCTTGTGTCCAGTGACCTCAACAAAGCCGGTGCCCACGGCAAGGTGGGTGACACGGCCATCCTTGGAGTAGCGCATCTCGCCCGGCTTCAGGGCGGTGACCAGCGGGATGTGGCTCTCGAGGATCCCGATCTCGCCTTCGGTGGAAGGCAGATAAACGTAGTCGACCGCGTCGGAGAAAATCTTCTTCTCCGGGGTGACGATTTCGAGATAGAGGGCCATGCTGGGTAAGGTGAGTGCGGAGTCTTTCAGGCTGCGGCGCGGCAGCGGATAGAAACCGCTAGCCGGACCGTGGAACCGGGAAACCTATCAATTAGGAACGCGAGACCGTGTCGATGCCGCCCTTCATGTAGAAGTTGCTCTCGGCGACGTCATCCCACTTGCCGTCGAGGATTTCGGCGAAGCCCTTGACGGTTTCCGCGATGGGCGAGTAGACGCCGGGCACGTTGGTGAAGATTTCCGCGACGTGGAACGGCTGGGTCAGGAAGCGCTGGATCTTGCGGGCGCGGAACACGGTGAGCTTGTCCTCGTCGGAAAGCTCGTCCATGCCGAGAATGGCAATGATGTCCTGCAGGTCCTTGTAGCGCTGGAGCACCGACTGGACGCCAC
>JBILQA010000369.1:0-2954 GCA_044373535.1 Akkermansiaceae bacterium
GATCCGCCGCCTCCTCACCGGCACCCTGGCGCCGTTTGCCCGCATGAACTGCGAGGCGCGCCAAGCTCGCCTCATGCAGCACATCGCCGAGTTGCGCGCCAGCCCGGTTGCCATCGCCACCGACGAGGCCAATGAGCAGCACTACGAGCTGCCCACCCGGTTCTTCGAGCGCGTGCTGGGACGCAACCTGAAGTACAGCTCGGGCTACTGGGACGAGGGCGTCACCAACATTGACGAGTCCGAGGAGCGGATGCTCGCCCTCACCGTGGAGCGCGCAAACCTGCTAGACGGCCAGCGCATCCTCGAGCTTGGCTGCGGCTGGGGTTCGCTCACTCTCTGGATGGCAAGGAAGTTCCCCAACTCCAAGATCACCGCGGTGTCCAACTCACGCACCCAGCGCGAGCACATTGAAGCGCAGCTCGCGCAGCGCGGCCTAACCAACGTGGAGGTGCGCACGGCCAACATGGTCCACTATCAGGGCGAGGGCTCCGGGATGTTTGACCGCGTGGTCTCGGTGGAAATGTTCGAGCACATGAAGAACTACGAGATCCTGCTCAACCGGGTGGCCAGCTGGCTCAAACCCGGCGGCCAATTGTTTGTCCACATCTTCACCCACCGCGAGGTTGCCTATCACTTCGAGACCAGCGGACCGGACGACTTCATGGGCCGCTATTTCTTCACCGGCGGCCAGATGCCCTCCGACGACCTGTTGCTATATTTCCAAAACGACCTGCGGATAGAAAACCACTGGCAGGTCGAGGGCACCCACTATCACAAAACCTCGGAAGCATGGCTGCAGCGCATGGACGCCGCGCGCGACGAGCTCTTCCCGCTCATCGCTGAAACCTACGGCGCCGCCGACGCCAAGCGCTGGTGGGTCTACTGGCGGGTTTTCTTCATGTCCTGCGCCGAGCTCTGGGGCTTCCGCAACGGCAGCGAATGGATCGTCTCCCATTACCTCTTGCGCAAACCAGGCTCAAAGCCATGAAGTCCCCCAGCGTCTGCCTTGCCTTGCTGGCCATGGCCGGTCTAACCGCCGCCCAACCCGCTCAAACCCTGAGCGCGGCCGCCGAATTCGATCGCCAGGGCCGCACCCGCGAAGCGCTCGCCGCCTACATGCAGGCGGACCGCGAGGACCCCAACAACCCGGCCATCCTGGTCAAAATCGCCAAGCAGCATGGCGACCTGATGACCGAGACTCTCGATTCCGAGCAGCGCCGCTGCGCAGCGGACCAATCGCTAGCCTTCGCCCGCCGCGCATTGTTAGCCGACCCCACCAGCAGCGACGCGCACCTATCGGTGGCCATCTCGCTCGGCAAGATGGTCGAGTTCATGGGCAACAGGGAAAAAATCGAGGCCTCGCGCGAAATCAAGATCTCCGCGGAGGCGGCGCTCACGCTGGATCCTAACAGCGACTACGCCCGCCACATGCTTGGCCGCTGGCACCAAGGGCTTGCGGGCGTCGGAGGCACCACCCGCGCTCTGGCGAAAATCATCTATGGCGGGCTTCCCCCCGCAAGCTATGCCGAGGCGCTTGAGCACTTCGGCAAGGCCCGCGCGCTGCGGCCCGGCCGCCTGATCCATCAGATCGAGTATGGCCGCACGCTGGCGATGATGGAGCGGCTGGAGGAAGCGCGCAGCGAGCTGAGCAAGGGACTGGCCATGCCCAACCGCGACAAGGACGATGCCGCCGCCAAGCAGCGCGGGCAGGAGGCTCTCAGCGCCCTCTGAATCTTGTTGGCGGCCCTACTCGTCGTGGTGGAACCACAGCACGATGAGCAGCCCGGCGCCGATGCCCCACAACAGCCACCTGTTGTAGACCAGATAGGGATATCCCATCAGGACCACCCCGATGGCGCGCGGCTTCCACAGCTCGAGCGTGGCGCCATAGCGAAAGGCTCCCCAGCCAATCGTTCCAAACACAAACCCAGCCAGAAGATTGTAGGGTTCAAACATCTGGCTGGCACCCTAGCCACCGTGCCGGCCTGATCCCATCAGAAAATGCTCCTACGTGAAGGTGCGCACCGATGAGAGTCCGCCATCTGGCCGCAGGACCTGGCCGGTCATGAACTTGGATTCATCGCCTAGCAGGAATGCCACCAGTTTGGCCACGTCATCCGCCGCTCCCACCTGGTTGAGCGGGTGGCGCTTGGCGGCCGCCTCGCGCTTCGCGTCGGAATTAAGCAGGGCTCCGGCCAAGGGCGTGTCGGTTAGCGAGGGCGCGATGACGTTGACGCGGATTTTCGGCGCAAGCTCAGCGGCCAATGCCTTGGCGAGCCCTTCGACGGCGCCCTTGGCTGCCGCCACCGACGCGTGGAAGGCCATCCCCTGCGCCACGGCAATGGTGGAAAAAAGCACCACCGCGGCACTTGGCGCCGCCTTCAGCGCAGGCAAGGCCGCCTGGATCACCGCCGCCGCCCCCAAACAGTTGACTTGAAAGTCCTGCAGGAAATCCGCCGCCGTGAGCCGGTGGAACGGCTTGAGCGTGATGCTCCCCGGAAAATAAACCAGCCCTTCAAGCTGTTCGGGCAGGTCCAACTCCACCGGCTCCGATGGATCAAACCGCTGGACCGCTATCCCCAGCTGCGCCAGCGGCCCGGGCGTGCGCGCCGCAGCTAACAAGCGTGAGCCACGCTCCTGCAGCAGCCGCGCGCTGGCCAGGCCGATCCCACTGTTTCCACCAACTAACAAAATCCTCCCGGGCATGCCGCCAAACTTGGTGGCGCTTGGTGCCATGTGCCAAACAAATTTTCCGGCCACCCGCGACGCGCCGCGCCAAGGCTGCAAAATCTGCAGCCCGTCCACCCGCCCCTAACCTATTGATTGCATGGAACTTGTCGCTCCGCCACCGGGCCGGAATCTCTTCTAACAATCACTGCGTCCCGAGCGTTGGAGCCCCCTAAGTGGCTCCAGAGCCATGGCCTTGATTCCCCAGCAGCTGAAAAAATTTATGC
>JBILQA010000370.1:0-2951 GCA_044373535.1 Akkermansiaceae bacterium
CGCCATCCTTTTCAATCGGCGTGCGGAAGCGTTTGCCGAAGTCCTCCGCGCTGCCAAGGAAGCCGGGCATCAAAAACCGCATCAGGCTCCACAGCTCGCCCAGGTGGTTCTCGATCGGCGTGCCCGACAAGCACAGCCGGTGGCGGCTCTGCAGCCGGCACGCCGCCTGCGCCACCTTGGCTGACGGGTTCTTGATGTACTGCGCCTCATCCAACACCGCGGCGTGCAGCTCGACGTCGCGCAGCTTGCCGATGTCGCGCTGCAGCAAGGCGTACGAAGTGACCACAAGGTCCGCGTGCGGAATCGAGCAGAAGTAGCTCGCCCGCTGCGGGCCGTCCAACACCAGCACCCGCAGCTCAGGCGCAAAGCGCCGGATCTCCGCCGCCCAGTTGGGCACCACACTCGTCGGCGCCACCACCAATGACGGCCGCCCCTCGCTGCGCCCGCTTTGCTTCTCGTCCAGCAGCCACGCGATGGTCTGCAGGGTTTTCCCCAGACCCATGTCGTCCGCTAGAATTCCGTGCAGCCCGTGCTCGCCGAGGAAGCGCATCCAGCGGTAGCCATCCAACTGATAGCTGCGCAGCTCCGCCCGCAGGCCGGCGGGCAATGGCGCCGCGGCAACGACCACACCGCCCCGCAGCTTTTCGGTCAATTCCTCGAGCGCTGCCGGGGCGGCCACGCCAAGCTCGCCGAGGGCAACAATGGCGGCTGCGTCAAGCGGGTGGATCTGCATCCGTCCGCCGTGGAAGCGCCGCGGGTCGATGAACGCGGCTAGCGTCTGGAGGATCTTGCGCACCCGGTCGACGGGCAGCCGCAGGGCCGCGCCGTCCGGCAGGTGGTAGAGCAACTGGCCGCCCGGCGGGTACTCCAATGAAACCTCCAACACCCCCTTGGCTAACAAGTCCGCGAGGATCGGCAGCAGGTCGAGCTTCTTGCCGCCGACCTCGAAGCCAACCGAGAGGTGGAACCAACTGCCACCGCTCTCGTCGGTTAGCGTGCATTTCCAGTCCGCCGGATCCACGTCGATGACCTCGTGGCCGACGTCGTCGCCAAACTCGACCTCCCAGCCGGCCGCCTGCAGGACCTCGCGGCCGCGGGTGCGCAGCCATGCCCAGTACTCATTGACCGGGCCATGGCCAGGGTTGGGGAACCACAGCGCACCGTCGTTGGCGCCCGCGCCGCGGCGCGCGTCCGCGGCTAACAAAAACCGGAACTGCGCGTGGGACGCCACGCTGGTTAGCCCGATCTGCTGGAGCGCGCTGGTCCGCTCGTGCTCGCGCGCGGCGTCGCGCTTGACGAGCACCGCACCCCCCGGCGCGGCGGCCAACAAGACTTGGGGGTTTCCCGGCCTGCCGTCGATGGCGACCCGCTCGCCTTCGTAGATCGCCCACGGGCGCAGGGCGATCCAGTCGCCCGAGTCAGGGAGCTTAAGCGCCTGGAGCAGCAGGCGGACAATCTTCGAGTCGGTCGGCTCGCGCCGGACCTCCAACAAAAACCGCGGCAGGCCGCCGACGACGCGGGTGGCGACGACCTCGGCGGGGGTTTTCGCGACCGCCGGGAGTGGCCGTGGGCCAAGCGTGCCGCCATCCAACAAGCGCTCAAGCCGCCCCGCCTTGGACACCTCCATCAGGAGGGCGGCGGCATGCGCGCACTGCGGGCCGTAGTCGCAGTGGCAGGAGGTTTCCAGCTCCCAGCTGCCCTCGTCGGGCCAGAGGGTGACTTCAAGCGCTTCGCCCTCAGCGGTCTGTGCCTTGAGCGTGAGGCTCTGCGCATCCTGCGAGAGCGCGCGGATCGCGCTCAGCGGCTGCTTGCGCAACAGCTGGCGGCCATGCCCAAGCACGTCCTCGTCAAAGCGGACCGTCCAGCCCCCCTCCGCCAAAAATCCTGCGATGTCCAATGGTCCACTCACGCCCGCGCCCCACCAAACGCCACCGACGCCACCCCGGCAAGCGCGGGGTTCGGGACGCGCTGGGTTGGACACTCCGCAGCACTTGACCGGGTTGGACCGGTTTGAGCGACCTCATTGGCACTCCGCCACGTTCCCAGCCCTCTCCCTCAACGTCCCCACCCCGCCTGCGGCGCGCTGGTAACGCCGTCGCAACTCCCTGCGCCTCACCAGATAGGCCATCAGGCAGGCGACATCAAAACCGAAGTAAAACACACTGATGCCGCTCGGCGGATTGCCACTAGGCAGCCAGCTGATCTTGCCAAGCAGCGACGCATGCCAATGCCACGCGCCAAACCCCGTCCCGACCTGCTCGAGGAAGCCCACGAACAAAAACATCGCCAAAAAAAAGTACCGCGAATCCGCCGCCCGCACGAGCAGCACGAGAAACAACAGCGTGCACAGCGCGCCGTAAACGTCGTCGCGCGCCACCAGCCAATAGCCGGCGTATGCGACCGCCACGCTGCCCATGCCGACCATGATCCTGCCCTGATGCCGCAGCATGAACGGCTCACGCACCAAGTAATACACCGCCCCAAAAAGCATCACATGCCCCGGCGGCACGTAGACCGGCACATTCCCGAGCCGGTACTCGTACATTCCAATGACCAGCGAGAAAATCACCTCACCCACCGCCGCCACCACCACCCCGTACTTCATGAGCCCGCGCAGCCGCGGCGGCGCCGACCGGTACATCCAGCAAAAGCACGCCAGCATCACCCCATTGGCCAGCCATTGGCCATGCGCCATCCGCTGCGCCAACCAGGCGCTGTCCAGAAAGCACACCACGACCATCAACACCCCCACCCCCAGCCACGTTCCCGCCCGCCGAAAACCCCGCGTCAGCCCAGCCAACCGAAACCTCGACACCAAGGCCTTCGCCAAGCAGGGAGAATCCGACGCAGTCACCATGACCACCGCTTCTACCCCGCCCTCCTTTCAATTGGAAGTCTTCCGCCGCCGCCTTCGAAAGCGTAGAATGACATTCTGATTAATCATGTTCCAT
>JBILQA010000371.1:0-2950 GCA_044373535.1 Akkermansiaceae bacterium
TTTATTGGCAAGGGCAACAACGGCGGTGACGCGCTGGTGGTGCTGCGCCATTTGGCCGCAGCGGGCTGGCAGATCGGCGTGCGCAGCGGCTTTGCCGAGCTGGAGCTTGGCGTGCTGCCGCGGCGTATGCTGCGCCGGCTTGGGGCCGCTGCGCCCTGGTGCGAAGTCCCCGCGGGCTGCGGGCGGCCGCTGGTTTTGTTGGATGGCCTGCTCGGCATCGGCGCCTCGGGCGCTTTGCGCGACCCGCTCGCCGCCCTGGCTGCGGAAATGAACCGGCTGCGGGATGCCCGCGCGGCCTTCACCGTGGCCATGGACCTGCCTTCGGGCATCAACGCGGACACCGGGGAGTGCCACCCCGGCGCGGTGCGGGCGGACCTAACACTCACTGTGGGGCTGGTTAAGGCGGGGCTGCTGCACTCCGGCGCGGTCTCCCATGTCGGCCGGCTCGGTTTGATCGAGCTCGAGGAGCTTCGGCGGCCGGCGGCCACTGGCGGGCTTGAGCTCATTTGCCCGCAGGCGCTGCCGGGCCTGCTGGGGCCGCGGGCGTTTGACTTCCACAAGGGGATGGCCGGCCGGCTGGGGGTGATGGCCGGCTCGGCGGGCATGGAGGGCGCCGCGGCGCTTGCCGCCACCGGCGCGGTGCGCGGTGGCGCGGGGCTGGTCACCCTGTTCTTCGGCGGCGGCAGCGCGGCGTTGTTAGCTCGTGGGTTGCCGCCCGAGGTGATGGTGCGCGTGACGCGCGACGCGCGCGAGGTGCTTGCCCACAAGCCCGACGCCTTGGCGCTGGGCCCCGGGCTGGTCACTGACGACGCGCAGGCGGAGGCGCTCTTCGAGCTGCTAGGCGAGGCGCGGGTGCCGGTGGTCCTCGACGCCGAGGCGCTCAACGCGATTGCCCGCCACGGGCGCCACGACCTGTTGCGCGAGAACTGCGTCATCACCCCGCACCCCGGGGAGATGCGGCGGCTTTTTCCCGCCGCGGCGGACCTTGGGCGCGAGGAAACGCTGCGCGAGTTCACCCGCATCCATCCCTGCGTGCTGCTCCTCAAGGGCGCGCGCACCCTCGTCGGCCAGCGCGGCGCGGCCGTCTGGCACAACGCCACCGGCACGCCGGGCATGGCCTGTGGCGGCCAGGGGGACCTCCTAACCGGGGTGATCGGCGCCCTGCTGGCCCAGGGCGTCAGCGCGTTTGACGCCGCGCGCCTCGGTGCCTGGCTCTGTGGCCGCGCCGCCGAGCGCGCCGAGGAAATCGGCGGGCAATCCGAGCAGACGCTCACCCCCAGCGCCACCGCGGCTTGGCTTGGCGCCGCGTTCGCCGACTGGCGCCACGGCTGCTAGGGGGATCTAACACCCAGCGCGCTCGAACGGTTCGGCGAAGACCATCTGGCCAGCAGCGGTCTTGAGGATGCTGATGACGATGACGTCCTGGGTGCTGCCGACGCGCGTGATGGCGTTGTTGACGACGATCATCGTGCCGTCGTCGAGATAGCCCACCGCCTGGTGGTCGTCCTTGCCGGGGCGCACCAGGGCGAGGCGGATCCTTTCCCCCACGGCCACCCGTGGACGCAGCGCCTCGCTGAGTTCCTGCACGGAGAGCACCTTGATGTTCTGCAGGCGCGCAATCTTCCCGAGGCTTTCGTCGCCGGTCATCAGGCGCGCGCCGAGCAGCTTGGCCGTCTGGACCAGGCGCGCCTGGATCGTCTCATCCTCGGCCACGTTGCGCGAATCGTGGATCGTCACGTTGAGGTCGCGGTCGGCCTGCATCTCGTCAAGGCCGGCCAGCGCGCGCTGGCCGCGCTGCTGGCTTGCGCTGTTAGGCGAGTTGGCCAGCAACTGGATCTCCTCAAGGACAAAGCTTGGGATGATCAGCCCGCCATTGAGGAAGCCCGAGTGGCAAAGCCGCGGAATGTGGCCATCCATGATGGCTTCCGCATCCAGCACGACTGGCTGGCCTACTGCCGAGTGGTCGCGGAAGCGAACGTAGGGGATGATGAAGGCAAAGTCGTCCTTGCTGCTGCGCAGGGCCAGCACCGCGCCAATGAAGCCCAAGCTGGCAAACAGGGTCACATCCAGCGCCAGCTTCAGCGGCTCGGCAGCCTCGGCCTGCAGCATGATGCTCAAAATGTTGGAAAGCCCCACCCGGGTCACCAGCCAGGCGCAGAGCAGCCCGACTAACAAGCCGAAGGTGGCCGTGGAGAAGCCGCGCAGGCTGAAGCCTTTGATCAATGTCTCCACCAGGATGAAAAACCCCCCGACGGCCAGCCCGCCGCCAATCCCCACCCACAGCGGAATCGTTCCCAGCATCGAGTCGTTGCGCGTGCTCAGCACAATGGCGATGCCGGCGAGCTCACAAACTAGCAGATAGACCAGGCGCGCGACATTGACCGAGGGGGGCGTTTGCATCGAGAGGAGGATTAGCCGCCAAGAAGGGGGCCTGCGGGCGGAAGCAGGGTGGCGGGAGCCAGGAGGGCGGGATTACAAGGGGTCGCAGGGCGAACTATTCGCTGTCGGCGGTGACCTTGATGTCCTGAAGAGCGGCGATGAAGTCGCCAAGGATTTCGACGGGAACCATGATGGTGTCGCGGTTGCCGGCGACGTCCTCGGTGATCTTGACGACCTTGCCGCGTTGGTTCTCCTTAAGGTCGAGGAAAAAAACTTTGCGGTCAGCAATGATTTTTTCGGTATGTAACAAGTCGTTGTCCACGCTGATTTGTTCGCGAATTTACCCAAGGGTTGTCGATGACTTTAGGGAAGTCAAAGTAAAACGGCAGCGGCGAGGAGCCCGGAAGGGTCAGTCGAGGCCAACGGCGCGGCGGACCCGGGCGAGGACCGCGGCGGCGGCGCTGCGGGCGCGCACCGCGCCATGGGCAAGGACGTCATTGACGTAGCCCGGGTCGCGCAGGAGCTCCTCGCGGCGCGCGCGCATCGGGGCGAAGTACTCCCAGTAGGCTTC
>JBILQA010000260.1:0-4449 GCA_044373535.1 Akkermansiaceae bacterium
TTGGATTGGCGTGTCGCTTCTGGGGGTGGCCGCGGTGTTGGTTGCGGCCTTGCAGCGTGGGGAGCCGGTCAATGCGCTGTGGCTGGTGATTGCGGGGGTGTGCACGTTTGCGGTGGCCTATCGATTCCACTCGGCGTGGTTGATGGCCAAGGTGCTGACCGTGGATGACACGCGCGCGCCGGCGGCGGTGACGTGTGACGACGGCAAGGATTTCGTGCCGACGCCGAAGTGGGTGGTGTTTGGCCACCACTTTGCGGCGATCGCGGGTCCTGGGCCGCTTGTCGGGCCGGTGTTGGCGGCGCAGTTTGGCTACTTGCCCGGGATGCTGTGGATCCTGATTGGCGCGACGCTTGGCGGCGGGGTGCACGACGCGGTGATCCTTTTCGCCTCGATGCGGCGCAACGGCAAATCGCTCGGGCAGATGCTCAAGGAGGAGCTCAACCCGGTCATCGGCCTCATCGCCCTGGTCAGCCTGTTGGCCATCATGACGATTCTGCTCGCGGTGCTTGGGTTGGTGGTGGTCAAGGCGCTGGCGGAAAGTCCGTGGGGACTCTTCACGATTGCCGCGACCATCCCGCTGGCCTTCGTCATGGGGGTAATGATCAAGAGCGGCAAAGTCAGCGTGACGGCGGCCTCGGTCTTCGGCGTGGTGGGCCTGATCGGCGCGGTGGTCGGCGGAAAGTATCTTTCGCCGGAATGGACCTCCGCGCTGACGCTGAAATCCACCCAGCTGGCGTGGGCGATCATGATCTATGGCTTCACGGCAAGCGTGTTGCCGGTGTGGATGTTGCTCGCGCCGCGCGACTACCTGAGCACCTTTATGAAGCTCGGCACGGTGGCCGTGTTGGGGGTTTTCATCGTTTTCCTCAATCCGCCGCTGCACATGCCGGCGCTCACGCCATTTATCCACGGTGGCGGGTTTGTCGTCCCGGGGCCGGTGTTTCCGTTTGTCTTCATCACCATCGCGTGCGGCGCGATCAGTGGGTTCCATGCCCTCATCGCCTCCGGGACGACCCCAAAACTCCTTGGGAGAGAGAGGGATATCCGCCTCGTCGGGTACGGCGCGATGACCGTCGAGATGCTCGTTGCGCTCATGGCGGTGATTGCCGCCTGCGCGCTGCATCCGGGGGAGTATTTTGCGATCAACTCGCCGATTGACCCCAACAATGCCGCGGCGGTCAGCGCGCAGATTGCCAAGATCAATTCCTACGGGCCGGAGTACGCGATCACCCTTGAGCACATGGAGACGCTGGCCCGCAACCTGGGAGAGCCGCACATGATCGGCAAGGTTGGCGGCGCGCCGACGTTTGCCGTGGGCATGGCGCAGATGTTCGCCAAGGTCATCCCGGGGAACACCGCCTTGTCGCTCTGGTACCACTTCGCCATCATGTTTGAGGCGCTGTTTATCCTTACCACGCTGGATGCCGGCACCCGGGTGGGCCGCTTCATCCTGCAGGATCTTCTGGGGCAATTCTCCCCGCGCCTCAGGGACACGCGCTCATGGTTGGGGAACATCGTCTCGACTGGGCTGCTGGTCGCCGCCTGGGGGTTCTTCCTCTATCAGGGAGCGCTTGATCCGGAAGGCATCGCCAAGAGCCTGTGGCCGATCTTCGGGATCTCCAACCAGCTCTTAGCCGTGATCGCCTTCTGCCTTGGCACCGTGGTGCTCATCAAGATGGGCAAGGCGCGCTACTGCTGGGTCACGGTGGTCCCGATGCTTTTCCTCACCACGGTGACCTACGTCGCCGGCTGGATGAAGATCTTCTCGCCCAACGCCGCGGGCTTTCTCCCGGCGATCCGCGCGCTTGAGGGGAAAATCGCCGCAGGCCTCGACGGCAAGGCGCTGAGCATGGCCAAGACCTCCCTCTTCAACGCCTACGTCGACGTGGTCGTCACCGCCACCTTCCTTGTCTTTGTCTCGATCATCGTCCTGGGCACCGCCTACGAGTGCTGGCTGCTGCTCACCAAGCGCAAACCCATCGTCCTGCGCGAGAGCGCCTACGTTGCCCAGACCGACAGCGAGCGCAATTCCTCCCCGCAGCCAGCGGTGGCGGCCAACGACCGGCGCGGTTGATCCTACATCAACTCCCGGTCGAGCGTCCGGTACTGGATGGCCTCAAGGATGTGGTTGGGCTGGATGTCGGGGTCGGCGTCGAGGTCGGCCAGGGTGCGGGCCACCTTGAGGATCCGGTCGTGGGCGCGCGCGGAGAAGTTCATCCGGTCCATCGCCTGCTCAAGATAGCCGTTGCTTTCCGGGTTGAGCTGGCAGTGGGTGCGCACCATGCGCGACGACATCGCGCTGTTGGTGTGGGTCCGCAGTTGGCCGGCGAAGCGGATTTGTTGGATCCGCCGCGCCGCCACCACCCGCGCGCGGATCGCGGCCGACTTCTCGCCCGACGGGCCGCTCGCTGCCAGCTCGCGAAACTCCACCAGCGGGACCTGGCAGTGGATGTCGATCCGGTCCAACAACGGCCCGGAAATCTTGTGCCGATAGACGGCAATCTGCCGCGGCGTGCACCGGCAGTCGCGCTTCGGGTCGCCAAAGTACCCGCAGGCGCACGGGTTCATTGCCGCCACGAGCATAAAGTCCGCCGGAAACGTCAGCGACCCGGACGCGCGCGAGATCGTCACCTGCCGGTCCTCCAACGGCTGGCGCAGCACCTCCAAGGTCGAACGCCTAAACTCCGGCAGTTCGTCGAGAAACAACACGCCGTGGTGCGACAGCGAGACCTCTCCCGGACCCGGGTTGCTGCCACCGCCCAGCAGGCCTGCGTCCGAGATCGTGTGGTGCGGCCCGCGGTACGGTCTCACGGTGAGGAACGCGCGCTTCGCGTCGAGCAACCCGGCGATCGAGTGGATCTTGGTCGTCTCAATCGCCTCGTCCTCGCTCATGTCCGGCATGATCGTCGGCAGGCGCTTGGCGAGCATCGACTTGCCGGTTCCCGGCGGGCCGACCATGATCAGGTTATGGCCGCCGGCCACGGCCACCTCAAGGGCGCGCTTCACGTGGTGCTGGCCTTTGACGTCGTCAAAATCCACCTCGTAGCTGCGGTGGGACTCGAAGAAGGCCTTCCGGTCCAACACATAGGGAGCAATCTCGGCGAGCCCCATGAGGAACTCCCACGCCTGGCGCAGCGAGCGGATCGGGATGACCTCGATGCCCTCGATGACGGCCGCCTCGGGGGCGTTGGCGGCGGGAACCAGCAGGCGGGTACGGCCGCAGGCGCGCGCGGCGATGGCCACCGGCAGGGTCCCCTTGACCGGGCGCACGGTGCCATCGAGAGCCAACTCGCCGACCACCATCGTCTGATAGGCGCGGGGGATTTCCTCCATGGCGCCCGCCGAGGCCATCGCCAGGGCGATGGGCAGGTCAAAGCACGGCCCCTCTTTTTTCAGGTCGGCGGGTGCCAGGTTCACGGTGGTCACGCCGTCCTCCCAGCGCAGGGCCGAGCTGCCGAGGGCGGAAAGCACCCGTTGGGACGACTCGCGCACGGCCGCATCGGGCAGCCCGACGATGATCACGCCGGGCTTCTCGGCGCTGTGCGCGTTGACCTCCACCTCCACTTCAATGGCGTCGACCCCGCGGAGGGTGGCGGAAAACAGGCGCGTGACCATAACGGAGGGAAGCACCAAGGTCGCGGCGCATCCCCCAAGCGCAAGCGGATCGTGACCCGCCGCACCCGAATAAATTTCGCGCCTGCGAGCGGAAGATCTGCCACGCTGGCCCGGTAGATCCTGACTGTCATGCCTATCCGTTATCTTGTACTCCCATTGGTCCTCGCCTCCCTGCTTGCTCCGGCCCGCGCCGGCATCGGTGTTGGGTCCCCCGCGCCCAAGGAGGCCACCGTGCTGCTCGACGGCACGCGCAAGCGGCTCGACGAGCTGTGGACCTACTGGGAGGGCCCGCGCTTTGCCTCAGCGCTGCCGATCAAGTGGAAGTCAGTTTTTGACCCGCACGACCAAGACCGGCTTGTGCTGATGACCCACGACCCGGCCGCCACCCTCGGGAAATACGGCGCCGCGGACATCGTCACCAAAAAGGCCTACCGCGATTTCCGCCTCCACATTGAGTTCCTCGTTCCAACTGCCGGCGGTAACAGCGGCGTCTATCTGCAAAACCGTTATGAGATCCAGATCAAGGACGGCGACAAGACGCCCCACGGGATGGGCGCGCTGATCAACGAGACGCCCTCGCCGTATGAAGCCTACCTTGGCCTGGGCAAGTGGAACGCCTATGACATCGTTTTCCGCGCCGCGCGTTTCAGCGACGGCAAGCTCAGCGAGAAGGCGATGTTCACGATGTTCTTTAACGGCAAGAAGGTCCACAGCAACCAGGTGATCAACCAAGTCTGGGGCGGAGCCAACTCCGGCATCGATGGCGGCAACAACGGCGGCAAAGGCATCACCGACACCCCCGGCGGCATCAAGCTCCAAGCCGAGGGTCACGAC
>JBILQA010000202.1:0-5611 GCA_044373535.1 Akkermansiaceae bacterium
CTTCGGCAACGAGTGGATCACCGAGCTCAACCTCGAGAAACCGGACACGGACTTCAGCGAGTAGGGCGAGGTGAACGTTGAACTTTAAGCGCTGGAGACTTCAGCGCCCAATCCCGCTGTGGAGGACAAAGAACTCGGCCTCCAGATGGGCCAGGGGCGCGCGGAGTTGGTCGATTTCGGCGGCCGGGCCGTGGAATTCCAGGCGGGTGAGGTCGGCCATGCCAAGCATGCGGCCAAGCAGCGCGCCGACATTCTCGAGGTGGGCAAGCACCCCGGCGGCCCCGGCGTAGCCCTCGCGGCAAAACACCCGGTCCTCAAGGACGGTGAACTCGTAAAACAAGCAGCCACCCTCGGAGCGCGTCGCCTGCACAAATTCGCCCAACAACGCGTGGATCTCATCCGTGCGCCCGGTGTGGGCCTTGAAGTACGGATGCAGGGTGACGAGGTTGTTGGGCAGGGACATCGCTGGAAGTTGTGGGTTGCTAGTGGTTGTTTGTCGAGAGCCACGCGGCCGCCTGTTTGGCGAAGTAGGTGAGGATCATGTCCGCGCCGGCGCGCTTGATGCCCATGAGGCTCTCGATGACGAGCATGTCCTCGTCGAGCCAGCCGCCCGCGCAGGCGCTCTTGATCATGAGATACTCGCCGGAAACCTGATAGGCGGCGAGCGGCAGGGTGGTCGCGCCACGCACCTTGGCGATGATGTCCAGGTACGGGCCGGCCGGCTTGACCATGAGCATGTCGGCACCCTCCGCCTGGTCCAGGGCGACTTCGCGCAGCGCCTCGCGCGCGTTGGCCGGGTCCATCTGATAGGTCTTCTTGTCCCCCGCCTTCGGCGCGGAGTCCAGCGCGCCGCGGAACGGGCCGTAGTAGGCCGAGGCGTACTTCACCGCGTAGGAGAGGATCGAGACATGCGAGAAGCCGGCGGCGTCGAGTGCCTTGCGGATCGCGCCGATGCGCCCGTCCATCATGTCGCTGGGCGAGACGATGTCGGCGCCGGCGCGGGCGTGGCAAACCGCCTGTTGGCACAGGACGTCCACGGTGGGGTCGTTGACGATTTCGCCGTCGCGCACCAGGCCGTCGTGGCCGTCGGTGTTGTAGGGGTCGAGCGCCACGTCGGTGATGACGCAAAGTTCTGGCCAGGCGCGCTTGAGCGCCTCGATGGCGCGAGGAACCAGGCCGTTGCGGTTGAATGCCTCGGCGGCATCCGCCGACTTCAGCTCGCTGGCAATCTTGGGAAACAACACCACCGCGCGCACGCCCAGCGCCAACGCCTCGCCCGCCTCGCGCACCAGCCCGCCAAGCGACCAGCGCGTGCAGCCGGGCATCGACTCGATCGCCACGTCATGGCCGTCCTCGTGGACAAACAACGGCAGGATGAAGTCCGCCGCGCTCAGCGTGGTCTCGCGCACCAGGGCGCGCACGGCGGTCGACTTGCGGTTGCGGCGCGGGCGGATGGGTAGTTCCATGGCGGTTGTTGGGTCGGGTGGTTGGAAGATGTTGGCGGCTGCTAGGCCGGGGTCAGCTCGTAGCTCTCCTTGCCGTCCTTGACGAGCCAGCCTTTCTCCAACAACTCGGCGCGCATCGCGTCGGCGCGCGCCCAGTCGCGCGCGCAGCGGGCGGCCCAGCGCTCCTCGGCAAACGCTTGGATGTCGCCGGGGACCTCGGCGGCCAGCGGCTCGTCGGGCAGGACGAGGCCAAGGGCGGCAAGCAGTTGGTCAAGCGCGGCAAGCGCGTCCGCCAGCGCGGGGCCATCGAGCTCGGCGGCGGCGCGCAGGGCGACAAAGATGCCGCCCAGTGCGCCGGCGGTGTTGAGGTCCTCGTTGAGGGCCGCCCAGGCTGGGGCAAAAACGGTGTCGTCAGGCACGCCGCCTCGCGCAGTGAGTCCAGCGGCGCGCTCGCGCAGGGCACGCGTCGCGCGCGCCATCTTGGTGAGTGCCTCGCGCGCGGCGTGGAGCGACTCGAAGGTGAAGTTCAGCGGCTTGCGGTAGTGGCCGCTGACCAGCACGTAGCGCACCTCGGCCGGGCTCCAGCCCTTGGCCTGCAGGTCGTCGAGCGTGTAGAGGTTGCCAAGCGACTTGGACATCTTGCCGCCATCGACCATCAGGTGGGCGCAGTGGAACCAATGGGCGGCGAAGGACCCGCCGCACGCGCAGCGGCTTTGGGCGATCTCGTTCTCGTGGTGCGGAAACACCAGGTCGACTCCGCCGCCATGCAGATCAAAGCTCTCACCCAAATACTCGCGGATCATCGCGGAGCACTCAAGGTGCCAGCCGGGCCTCCCCTCCCCCCACGGCGAGGACCAGAAGTTCTCCCCGTCGCTTGGCCGCCGGGCCTTCCACAAGACAAAGTCCGAGAGGCTCTCCTTCTCATACTCATCGGCGTTGGCGCGCTGGTTCTGGGTTTGCCCCACGGCGAGCTCGCGTTCGTCGAGGTGGGAAAGCGCGCCATAGCCGGGAAACGAGCTGATCTGAAAATACACCGAGCCGTCGTCCGACGCGTACGCGTGGCCCTTTTCGATGAGCGTGGCGATCATGGCGATCTGCTGCGCAATGTGGTCCACCGCGCCGGGCTCAACGTGCGGCGGCAGCAGGCCAAGGCGCGCGCAGTCGGCGTGGAATTTGGCCGTCCAGCCGGCGGTGAAGTCCGCCAGCGACTGGCCAGCAGCCTGCGAGTCGCGGATCGTCTTATCATCCAGATCGGTGATGTTGCGCACATGGAACGTCGCAATGCCGGCGGCCTCCAGCGTGCGGCGCAGCACGTCCTGCAGCACAAACGTGCGGAAGTTGCCAATGTGCGCAGGACCGTAAACCGTCGGCCCGCAGCAATAAAACCGGAAGCGCGCACCGTCGCTCGGCTCAAGGTGGCGCACATTGCGGCTCAGGGTGTCAAACAGTCGCATCGCCTGCCTGTAGCGTCCGCCGCGGCAACCTGCAAGCGCCGCGGCGCCCAATGAGCGGGCCAAAGCTGCTGCTAGCGCTAGGCCTAGCGGTTGGACCGGTGGATTGTGGCGATCATCGCTTTCCAAGCTGGCCTAACGGGACTAGCTTCCCGTGACCATGGACTCGCGGCGTAGGCAATTTTTAGGCGGCTTGGCCTTCATCACGTTTTTCGCCCTGTTGTTGCTTGGGGTGCGTGCGGCCAGCCACCTGCCCGGGGCGGCGGGGCAGTTTTTCGCCGTGGTGATGCGCTTGGGCACCACGCCGTTCTTCATGGAGGCCGGGTTTTTCGTCTTTGGCCTGGTTCTTCTGCTTATCCTCAACCACCTGCGCAGCCACTGGGAGGGTGACGAGTTTGTCGAGATCGAGGACTTCGCGCTGAGCTCCACGGCCCATCCGCGGCGCCGCGGCAAGCACCCGCGCGAGGCCGATCTCCTTGAGCCTCCGGCCGATGTGCTGCTGGCCACCGCCGAGGGCGCCTTTGCCCTTGGCGACCACGCCGGCGCGCTGGAGATCCTCTCCACGATGGACCCCGCCGAGCGCGACGCGCCCGATGGCTTGGCGCTGCGCCTGCGCTTGGCCCGCGCCACTGGCTGCACGGACGTCGCCGCCAAGCTGCGCGCCCTGCTTGCCGCCACCGCGCCGGGCCACCCGGCACTTGAGCTTACCGACGAGGGATAGGTCCTATAGGACCTATAGGACCTATAGGACTCATGAAGGATCTGGAAAGTCAGTGCAGCTAAGCTTTCTTACCCCTACCCTTGCGCCGGTGCGGCGTGGCCATTAGGAATGGCGCGCATGGTCCGCTTTTCGATCTTTGGCATCCCCGTGACAATCCAGCCGTTCTTCTGGGCGGCGATGGGCATCCTGGGCTTTTTGTTCAATGAGCACCGGCCCGAGCAGATGCTTGTCTATGTGCTGCTTTTCATGCTCGCGGGCTTTGTTTCCATCCTCATCCACGAGCTTGGCCACGCACTGACCGGCCGGTCGTTTGGCGCCTATACCGAGATCGTGCTGCACGGCTTTGGCGGCTTCGCGATCTTCCCCGGCGGGCGCTTCACCCGGCCGCAAAGCTTTTTGCTGACGCTCGCGGGCCCCGGGCTGCAGGTGGTGGCGGCCGTTGCCGTCCTGCTGCTCGCCGACCGCTTCGGCAGCGGACCCAACGAATTCTCCAAGGCGCTGATCCGCGACTTCACCTTCATCAGCATCTACTGGGCCATCCTCAACCTGATCCCGGTCATCCCCTTGGATGGCGGCCAGATCATGGTGAGCCTGCTCGGCCCGCAGCGCATGCGCCTGGCACTGATGATCAGCATCGGCGTGGCTGTCGGCGGCGCCATCCTGCTGCTCGTCCTGCGCCATGGCCCGATGATGCCCATCTTCCTCGCCTCGTTTGGCTGGCAGAATTACCAGATGCTCAAGCAGAACCATTACCGCTAGGGAGGGGCGGAACTTGGGGTTGATGGTTAGGGCAGCGCCCTAACGTGCGGGGCGGGAGCCCGCGTCCTACCGGGGCATCTTAGAACAAGAGCAGGCGCACGCCGGCGAGCACGGCAAAGACGACGATCATCGCCTCAAAGATCGGTTGGGAAACGCGATGGATCGCCCAGCGGCCAACCCACACGCCAAGGACGACCCCCGGGGCAAGCTTTAGGTTTTCCATCAGGGAGGCTGCATCGATGAGCTTGAGCTGGGTGTTGAGCGGCACCTTGAGGAGATTGACCAAGAGGAAGAAGCGCGCGCCAATGCCGATGAGCGCCAGCTTCGGCAGGCGCACGGAAAGCAGGTAGAGCTGGATGACCGGCCCGGCGGCATTGGCCAGCATGGTGGCCACTCCGCCCGCCACCCCCGCGCTGGCGCCAAACGTGCGCGACGCGGCCATGCGGTCAAACCACTCGCGGTGCCAGCGCCGCAGCGCCTGCAGGCCGACCATGAGCAGGATGATGGCGCCTATGATCTTGCGCGCCACACCGTCGGGAACATCGCGCAGCAAAAAGTAGCCAAGCGCCAACCCAACCAGCGCGGGCGCCAGCAAGCGCCACACCGGCGCCCAGCTGCCGTGGCCCCGGAACGCCGGGTAAACCAGCAGATCCGCCAAGATCAGCAAGGGCAGCGCCAGCCCCACCGAGGCCTTCGCTCCATAAAGATCCGCCAAAATAAAGATCGATATGAGCGACACCCCGCTGAATCCCGTCTTGGACATGCCGATGCAGAAGGCCGCCAACAGCCCTAACAACAACATCTCGCTTCCCGCCGGCACACCCCGTGTCTAGCGGATCCGGCGCGCGGGGGAATCGCCAATTGTTAGACTGAGCGGCGGGCGCGGGGAAAAATGGCGAATTTCGGGGTTTCCCCGTGGGGAGCCATTTGCTTCTCTGCGCGTGGCCAGCGCCGCGCGCGGTGGCCAGCGGGCGGCCCACCCGGGGCCGCCGGACTTCCCCAACACCGCCAATCGTCATGAAAATCGTCGTCGCCTATTCCGGAGGATTGGACACCTCTGTCCTGCTCAAGTGGCTCAAAGCCAAGTACTCCGCCGAGATCATCGCGTACTGCGCGGACGTCGGCCAGGGCGACGAGCTGGACGGCCTGGAGGAAAAGGCACTCACCACGGGCGCATCGAAGTGCTTCATCGGCGACCTGCGCGAGGACTTCGCGGCGAACTACATTTTCCCGAT
>JBILQA010000372.1:0-2945 GCA_044373535.1 Akkermansiaceae bacterium
GTACGGTGAACTCGCTGCCGTGGCCGCGGCCGGCGCTGTGAACATCCACGCTGCCGCCGTGCAGGTGGACAAGGCTGCGGACCAGCGAGAGGCCAAGGCCAAGGCCGCCCTCGCTGCGGTCGATGGTGCGGTCGGCTTGGTAGAAGAGGTCAAACAGGCTGTGGAGAGCGGCGGGGTCGATGCCGCGGCCGCGGTCACGCACGCGCAGCACGGCGCATGGGTGGGTCGGGTGGTCCTCGAGGGTCAAGGAGAGGTGGATATGGCCGCCGGGATCGGAGTACTTGGCGGCATTGTTAAGGAGGTTGCCGACGACCTGGGCGATGCGCACGGCATCGCCGGTGATGGCCAGCGGGTCGGGCGGGAGGTCGTAAACGAATTCATGCTGGCGCGCGCGGATGACCGGGCGGTGCATCTCGATGGCTTGCTCGACGACCTCGATGAGGTTCAGCGGGGCGCTGCGGAGTTGGATTTTCCCGCTCGAGACGCGCGAGACATCGAGGAGGTCATCGACGAGGTGAACAAGGTGCCTGACTTGGCGTTCGATGACTTCATGGACGGACTCCACGCCGGGGCGTGCGTGCTGGGTGAGGCGCAGGATTTCCACGGCGTTGAGGATGGGTGCCAGCGGGTTGCGTAGCTCATGGGCAAGCATGGCGAGGAACTCGTCCTTGCGCTGGTCGGCCAGGCGCAGCGCCTCCTCGGCGCGCACGAGGTCATCGACATTCACCGCGGCGCCAAACCAGCGGACGATTTTTCCGGACGAATCGCGGATCGCGCGGCTGCGGACTTTGAACCACTCGTAGTTGCCGGCGTGTGAGCGGACCCGGTACTCGAGGTCATAGCTGCCACGGTTTTCCACGGCGGCGAGCCAGGCGTCCGCGGTGCGTTGGCGGTCGTCCGGGTGGAGGAGATTCGTCCATCCGCTGCCGAGTTGCTCCTCGATGGGCACGCCGGTGAACTCAACCCATTGCTGGCTGATGAAGTCACAGTAGCCGTCCGGGGTGCAGGTGAAGGTCATGCCGGGGATCGACTCGAGGATTTGGCGGTAGAACGACTCGCTCTCGCGCAGGCGCTCCTCGGCTAGTTTTTGCTCGGTGATGTCGGTGTTCATGCCGACCCATTTCATGAGCTTGCCCTCGGCGTCGGTCAGCGGAGCGGCGACGACGCGCGTCCAGCGCCATTGGCCGTCGTGGCGGCGAAGGCGGAATTCGTCCTGATAGACGTTGAGGCCCTTGGCGACGTGGGACTTCCAGTTCTCGAAAGCGTGCTGGCGGTCGTCCGGATGGATGACCCCAGCCCAGCCCTCATTGAGCCACTCCTCGGGCGTCTGCCCGGTGAAGGCGCGCCACGAGGGCGCATCGGCGGCTGCAGTGCCATCGGGCTTGGTCTCCCAGACCGCTTGAGAGGAGGACTCGACGATAAGGCGGAAGCGTTCCTCGCTTTCCCGCAGGCGCTCCTCGGCGTGCTTGCGCTCGGTGATGTCCGCGTGGGTCCCGAGGGCCCGCATGGCGGTGCCGGCGGCATCGCGCTCAACGACTTGTCCGCGTGTGAGGATCCACCGCCACGAGCCGTCCTTGTGGCGCAGGCGGTGTTCTGCGGCGTAGTACTCGGTGCGGTTCTCGAGGTGGTCGGCGAGTGTTTGGGAGATGGCGGCGTCGTCATCCGGGTGGATGAGCTGCTTCCAGATGCGCACATGTGGCTCGAGCTCGCCCGGGGCATAGCCGAGCATTCTCTCCCAGTGGCCGCCGTAGTGGGCGTGGCCGGTGGCGATGTTCCAGTCCCAGAGTCCAAGTTGGCCGGCTTGCAGGGTCATGGCGAGGTGGCTGGCGCCCTCGCGCTGCTGGGCCTCGATCTGCTTGCGCGGCGTGATGTTGTCGCTGATGTAGGAAAAGCGCGCGCGGCCGGCGGCGGAGTAGCCGATGAAGGCGACCACGCTTGAGAGCCAGATCGCGCCTTCGGGTGGTGGATGGCGGTACTCGAAGCGCACGGGCATGCCGCTGCGCTGGCTTTCGCGGTAGTGGCCAATCCAGAGGTCGCGGATGGCGCGGGTGATGCCCATGGCATTGGACGTGCGGGACAACGCGTGGCCGGTGGCTACGCCGAGGAACGCGTGGGTGGCGGGATTGTCGTAGAGGTGGATGATGTCGGAGTCATCGTCCGGGATTTCGACCACGCCCATGAGAAGCTCCGAGCTCTCGTAGAAGCTGCGCAGCGTCGATTCCGTCTCGAGCAGTTCGGCGGTCCGGTTCGAGCGCGTGCGCTGCTCGGCGCGCTCGCGCATCCAGGCGTGGCGCTCGATGGCGCTTTCCACCGCGTGGATGAGTGTCTCACCGCTGAGCCACATCGGGTGGAGGTGCTCCATGGCGCCGGCGCGCAGCAGCTCCGCCGCGCTCGGCCCGTCAGGATCGGCGATGACCACCACCGGACAGCTTGGGAGATCGTCCTCACGCAGCCCGGCAAGCAGCTCAAGGACTCCCATGTCCTCAAGCGGTCCCTTGACGATCAAACAGTCAGCCGCACCGGCAAGGACCCGCGCGGCCGCCCCGGTCGGCGCCTCCCGGCAGCTCACCGGCCGCGGGAAATCGAGCAATTCATTTTGAAACCGGCAATCTGAGCCAACGACGAGAATTTTCCAAATCTCTGCCTTCATGCAGTCGAGTGGGGGGGCTAGGGCGCCCGCACCCCGCAAGGCTGCGCATCTCAGGCAGCACCGCGGGCGGCGGGAACCAGCACCCTACGCTCGATTGGCTTTCTGTCGCGCGGAGATTTAGGGGAATTTGCCCCGCGACTTGGAACGCTGGAACGTTGAACGTTGAACGTTGAACGTTGGAAGTTGGAAGTTGGGTCCAGTCAGGACATAGGTAACACTTTTGGCTCAGGACATGGGTAACACTTCCAGAACGGAGGGTTACACTTTTGGTTGGGGTTTGCCAGCTTTGCTGCGG
>JBILQA010000373.1:0-2935 GCA_044373535.1 Akkermansiaceae bacterium
CGCAACAGCCAGGCAAACAGGCTAACACCATGGTCCAACGACCCTGTCAGCGATCCGCACGGCGAGGCCTTGTACCTGCGCGACGAGGATTCCGGGGATGTGTGGTCGCCGCTGCCGGGGCCGTGTCCGGCGCAGAGCGCCTTTGTGGTGCGGCACGGTTTTGGGCGCACGGCGTTTAGTTCGCAGATTGGGGGTCTTGAGCAGGTGGTGGAGTTTTTGGTGCCGCCGGACGAGCCGATCAAGCTGGTGTCAATCCGGCTGAAAAACCATGGCGCCGCGAGGCGCCTGAGCTTTGCGGCGTTCCATCGGTTATTGCTGTGTTCGTCGCCGGACCGGCACCACGCCACGCTGGCATGGACGGACGCCGCGGGCATTCAACATGCGGTCAATCCGCGGGCGGGCGACTTTGCCGGCGGGCGGGTCTTCGGGTTTGTGGCGGTGCATGGGGCGCCGCTCAGCGCGGCGGTTTCCAACCATTCGGTGGCGGCCTTTGTTGGAGCCGGCGGATTGGCGGCGCCCGCGGCGCTGGATGCCGCGGATGGGTGGGCAAGTGCCGGGGGATTTGGCCGCGACGCGTGTTTCGCGCGCAAGGTCAGTTTTCACCTCCCGGCCGGCGCGGACGTGGAGATCATTGTGGGCCTTGGCGAGGTGATCGACGCGCACAGGGCCGAGGCGCTTGTCGCCAAGTTCAGCGCCCACGGCGCGATGGCCGCCACCGCCACGGCCACCGACGGGTACTGGGCAAAGATGTTAGGCGGGGTGCGCATCCGCACGCCGCTTCCCGAGGTTGATGTGATGGTCAACGGCTGGTTGCTCTACCAGAATCTAGCGTGCCGGATTTGGGGTCGCAGTGCGTTCTACCAGTCTGGGGGTGCGTTTGGTTTTCGCGACCAGTTGCAGGATTCCGGGGCGCTCGCGGCGCTGCACCCGGAGGTGATGCGTGAGCAGATCCTGCTGCACGCGGCCCAACAGTTTCCCGAAGGGGATGTGACCCATTGGTGGCACCCGGCGCCGATGGGGCGCGGGATGCGCACAAAGTTTTCCGACGACCTGTTATGGCTGCCGTACCTGACGGACCATTACGTGCAGGTGACCGGTGACGCGGCGGTGCTCGACGAGGTGCGGCCGTTCATCGAGGGGCCGTTGTTAGGCGAGGATGAGGACGAGGAGTACCTACAGCCGGCGATCTCCGCCAAGCAGGCGAGTGTCTACGAGCACTGCTGCCTGGCGCTGGACAAGTCCCTGACCAAGGGCGCGCACGGCCTGCCGCTGATGGGCATTGGTGACTGGAACGACGGGATGAGCCGGATTGGCCGCCAGGGCCGCGGCGAGAGCGTGTGGATGGGGTTTTTCCTCATCACGATTTTGGAGAAGTGGATCCCGCTGTGCGCGCAGCGCGGGCAGGCGCAGCGGGCGCAGAGGTACGCGGAGTACCGCGCGGAAATGTTAGAAGCAGTCAACGCGGCCGGCTGGGACGGCGAGTGGTACCGGCGGGCCTACTATGACGATGGCACGCCGCTGGGCACGCGCAGCGACAGCGAGTGCCGGATCGACGCGCTGGCGCAGGCGTGGGCAGTGATTTCCAAGGCGGCAAGCAGCGAGCGAGCCGAGCAGTCGCTGGATGCGCTGCAGCGCGAGTTGGTGGATACGGAGCATGACCTCATCCGTCTGTTGCATCCGCCGTTCATCGATACGCCCAACGACCCGGGCTACATCAAGGGCTACGTGGCTGGCGTGCGCGAGAACGGCGGGCAGTACACCCACGCGGCGTGTTGGGTGGTGCGGGCAATGGCCGAGGCGGGACGCCGGGATGAGGCGGCCAAGTTGCTGCAACGGCTCAGCCCGGTCTGGCACGCGCGGGACGCGGCCGCGGTGGCGCGCTATCAGGTGGAGCCGTACGTGGTGGCGGCGGATATTTACGGAGCGGCGCCGCACGTTGGGCGCGGCGGGTGGACGTGGTACACCGGCTCGGCCGGGTGGTTTTTCCGCGTGGCGGTCGAGTCGGTCCTCGGGCTGCGCGTCGAGGGCGGCGACACGCTGGTGCTTGACCCGCGCGTGCCGGACACGTGGCCCGGGTTCGCGATTGATTTCCGCACCCCGTCGGGACGGACGCTCTATCGGATAGATGTGGCGATTCCCGGGAATGCCGGCGGGGCGAGCTTTCTAACCGTCGACGGACAAGCCGTGGAGGTGCGAGGCGGCATCGCGCGCTGGGCGATGGTGGACGACGGGAACGAGCACGAGGTGCGGGTTGTCTGCTAGATCAGGGGCAGGAGCGCTTGCGGCCCCCCATGGCAAGAGCGCGCGCTGCCGGTGGGCAATCCGCTCAGCAAGTCAGGTCGTAGGAGTCGCTGAGGCTTTCGACGAAGGCCTCGTTGGTGACTTCCCATGATCCATCGGCGTTGAGTTGGAGGACGGAGTCGTAGCGGAGGTGGGATTCGCCATTTTTAGCGAGGACAACGACGCCGGTGCCCTGCTCGGAGAGCATCTCGAGGATGGTGGAGATTTCCTTTTCGCCCAGAGCGCTGCCGGGTCGGTCAAGGAAGACGAAGGTGGGCTTGGCGAGGAAGATGCGGGTGAAGGAGAGGAGGTGCTGCTCGCCGATGGAGAGGAGGTCATCCCAGTCGTGGTCGCGGTCGAGGCCGTTGGCGTGCGAGACGACCGATTGGATGCCAAGGCGGGTGAGGACGGCCATGATTTGGTCGTCGGTGGTGGCGGCTTCCATGCCGGTGCGCAGGAGGGCGTCGCGCAGGGTGCCGGGGGGGAAATAGGGCCGTTCGGGGAGGAAGAGGATGTCGTCGAGGCCGGGGCGGGTGATGGTGCCGCCGCCACACTCCCAAACGCCGGCGGTGGCGCGGAAGAGGGCGACCTTGGGGGCATCCTCCTTGCCGACGACGACCCAGCGCGAGCCGCGGTTGATCTCGAGGTTCAGGTC
>JBILQA010000374.1:0-2926 GCA_044373535.1 Akkermansiaceae bacterium
CTCGTTCAAGACCGTGGCGGAAGTGCGCGCAAAGCTTGAGGAAGTGCGGGTGGTGAATGTCGAGGACCCGCGGTTTGGCGGCGCGGCGCTGCCATTCCACTGGAAGATTGCCGATGAATCCGGGGCGTGCATCGTCGTGGAAATCGTGGATGGCGGCAAAGTGAAGGTCTATGAGGCGCTTCTGGGGGTGGTTACCAATTCGCCGGAGTATTCGTGGCATCTGACAAATCTGCGCAACTACCTCGGGTTATCTGTAGACCCCAAGCAGTCATTGACGCTCTCCGGGGTGAAGCTTTCCCCGCTGGGTGGTGGCTCAGGCTTGCTTGGGCTGCCGGGGGATTTCACCCCGCCGTCGCGGTTTGTCCGCGCGGTGGCGCTCACGGCGTCCACCCGACCGCTGGCGACCGCTGAGGAGGCGGTTTTTGAGGCCTTTCGCCTGCTGGATAACTTCAACATCCCCGTCGGCGTTACCGCTGGACGCGAACAAATCGCTACCGACATCCGCAGCGCTACTCAGATCACCACCGCCTCTGACCTGAAGAACCGCATCCTCTACTTCCACACCATGGACAACCGCCAGATCCAGAAGCTCGACCTCAAGAAGATCGATTTCAGCAAGGTCGAAAAGCACTGGGTCAAGCAAGGCGCAGTTCGCCATCAGGAAGTGCGGGAGCTCAGGAGCAGCGACTTCAGTCGCGTTTCACCGCGCACGCCACGCGACTAAAGTCGCGGCTCCATTCGCGTTTCATCACGCCCGACACGCGACTAAACTTGCCGCTCCTTGATGACCCTTCTCTTTTGCTGATCATCCGCTAAGCTGTGAGCGATGGATCACGCGAAGGCCAAAGGCGGCTGCTCAAGTTGCGAGCATTGCCATGACGAGAGCGGGTTGCCGCAGAGCGCCCTGGTCGGTGCGGCGGGCGGGTTGCTCTCGCTGGGCCTGATCCTTGGCTGGACGGGCGTTGGACCGGCTTGGTGGCAAATCCTCGCCTACGCCGGGGCCACGCTGGCTGGCGGTTTGCTGGTTTTTCCCGCGGCGTGGAAGGCGTTGATGAAAGGGCGCTTGGACATGAACGTGCTGATGACCGTGGCGGTTGCCGGTGCGTGGATCATTGGTGAGCACGCGGAGGCCGGGGCGGTGGTGTTTCTTTTTGCGCTCTCGGAGTTGTTGGAATCGTGGGCGGCCACGCGGGCGCGGCGCGCGGTCACCGCCTTGATGGACCTCTCGCCGGCCACCGCACGGGTGCGCGCCGCGGACGGCAGCGAGAGGGAGGTCCGGGTGGAGCAGATTCCGCTGGGCGCGCACATGGTGGTGGCGAGCGGCAGCCGCATTGCCCTTGATGGGGAGGTGCTTGAAGGGCTCTCCAGCGTCAACCAGGCGCCCATCACCGGGGAATCCATTCCGGTGGAGAAATCCCCGGGCGACCCGGTGTTTGCCGGCAGCGTCAACGCGGAGGGCTCCCTCGTCGTGCGCGTCACCAAGGCGGCCGCGGATTCCACCCTGGCGCGCATCATCCAACTCATTGGCGAAGCCGAGGGGCAAAAACCTCCCACCCAACGCTGGGTCGACCGCTTTGCCGCCATCTACACGCCCGCCGTGCTTATCGCCGCGGTGCTTGTTGCCATCGTCGCGCCGCTGGCTTTTGCCCAGCCGTGGGCCGTGTGGTTTTACCGCTCGTTGGTGCTCTTGGTGATTGCCTGCCCGTGCGCGCTGGTCATCGCCACCCCGGTGAGCATCGTTTCCGGCCTCACTGCGCTGGCGCGCCGCGGCGTGCTCGTCAAAGGCGGCATTTTCCTCGAAGCCGTCGGCAAACTCCGCGCCCTGGCGGTGGATAAAACCGGCACCATCACGGAAGGCAAACCGCGCGTCGTGTCCATCACCCCGATGAATGGCATGGCCGAAAGCGAAATCCTCCGCCTTGCCGCCGCCGTGAACTGCCACTCGCGCCACCCGATTGCCCAGGCCATCGTCGCCGCCGCGGAGGCGCGCGGCATTGCCCTCACCCCGGCAAGCGAGTTCCTCTCGGCAACCGGCCAGGGTGCCCGCGGCGTGGTCGATGGCCACACGTACTTCGTTGGCAACCACCGCATGGCGCATGCCACCGGGGTTTGCTCCCCGCGGGTTGAGGCGGTCCTCGCCGAGATCGAGGCGCTTGGCCAATCGCTTGCCGTCGTCGGCCACCTGCCGCATGACGACTGCCGCGGCGAAATCCTCGGGGTCATCGCCATCGCCGATGGCCTGCGGCCGGAAGTCGCTGATGCCCTTCGCCTCATCCACGCCGCCGGGGTCCAGGAGGTCGTCATGCTCAGCGGCGACAACCAACGCACCGTCACCGCCATTTCCCGCCAGGCCGGCATCGATACCGCCATCGGCGAACTCATGCCCGAGGAGAAACTTGCCCGCGTCCGCGAGCTCGTCGCGCGCTACGGCCATGTCGGCATGGTCGGCGATGGCGTCAATGATGCCCCCGCGCTTGCCGCCGCCAGCGTCGGCTTCGCCATGGGCGCGGTGGGCAGCGACACGGCCATCGAAACCGCCAACATCGCCCTCATGGAGGACGACCTGCGCAAGGTCGCCACGACCATCCTCACCGGCCGCCGAGTCCTGCGCATCATCCGCTTCAACGTCACCTTTGCCCTCGGGATCAAGGCGCTCTTCCTCACCCTGGCCTTCTTTGGCCTCGCCGGCCTCTGGCTCGCCATCCTCGCCGACACCGGCGCCACCCTCCTGGTCATCGCCAACTCCCTGCGCCTCCTGAAGAACCATTGACCACAGAGACACAGCGGCCACAGGAGGGTGTTAGGATTTTTGTGTAAGTGGTGCCACTGATGAGGGTTTACAGATCGCGGGGCATCCGGTCCTCGAACTGGATGGTGAAGTAATTGAGGGCGGCTGAACAGTTAGAGATTGGGCGTTTCCATTTGG
>JBILQA010000375.1:0-2910 GCA_044373535.1 Akkermansiaceae bacterium
GGAGCCGATGGTGGCGGCGGCGGATGGATCGCAGGCGCGGTCGCTGGGGCCGGCGGGGTCATTGCCGTGGGCGAGTTGGTCGCCGGATGGCACGGAGGTGCTGACGCTTTCGGCGAAGGGATTTGCCATCGTCGAGGTGGCGACGGGGAAGGTCTTGCGGAGTTTCCCGCGGGGTGGGTTTTTCCAGCAGACGTGTTGGTCGCCGGACGGGAAGTCTGTGTTAGGTGTATCGAATGGGTTTGGCACCGGGTGGTCGGTTGCGGTGCTTGATCTGGCGACGGGAAAGGCGACCGCGGTGAACCGGGAGGATTGCTGCACGCCGGATTGGTCGGCGGATGGGACCAAGGTGGTTTTTTCCTGGCGTCCGCCGGTCAATGGGAATCCGGGCGCATGGACGCAGCTATGGCTGGGTGATCCTGCCGGGGGTGCGCCGCGGTTGTTGTATGCGGAGGACGGGCGTCACACGTATGGCGGCTGCCTGTCGCCGGACGGTCGGTTTGTGGTGTTCACCGGCAATGCGCAGGAGGATGGCGACCCAAACCATGCGGGCGCGCCGATGCAGGTGATGCGGGTGGCGGATGCCGGGGTGGCGGGTAAGTCGGCGCCCTTGCTGACCTTGCCAAGCGGGTGGGAACCGCTGTGGACGCAGCACGAGATCTTCCGCACGCCCTAACTGGATCAACCGGCGGTGGCTACTGCGGTGGCAGTGGCACGGTTGGCCAGCCCTCGGCGGCGAGGCGCAGGTCGCGCTCGGAGAACTCCCAGATGAGGACGCGCTTGCCATCGAGCACGCGCGGGTGGCGCGCAAGGTCTTGGCGGACCAGCGTGGCCCCGCCGCCGTCATTGACGATGCTGGCCACCGGCCGGCCAAGGGCGGCGGCGAGGTGGGCGATGAACCCGGCGCTGCCGGGCGCGTCAGTCTGATAGATGCGCAGAAAGCTGTCGCCAAGGACCAGGGTGTCGGCGCTGGAGTCATCGGCATACGCGGCGCCGGTGCGGTCGATGACCTGCGAGCAGACCAGCTGCGCCGGGGCGAGGCGGGAGTCGAGGGCCGGGGAGCGCAGGAGGTCCACGAGATCGCCCTGGCGCGCCAGAGCCACCGGGCGGAAGTCAAAAGGCGAGGGTCGCCGCAGGTCGAGGCGCGCGGCCACCGCCTGCGCCGCCATGGCCATGCCCGCGGGCGACCAGTGGCTATCGCGCATCAAGTAGAGTGGGGTGGCGCTGGTGGCGCGAGCGTCGCGGAAAAGCGCGAAGAGGTCAACCACCTCGACCGCTGCGGCGTGGCAGCCGGCAAAAAATGCGCGCGTTTCCGGGTTGATGATGTGTTCCGGCGGCCGGGCACCGGCGACGAGTTCATCCGGATAGACGCTTTCCTTGTTGGGTGCGGGGACGACGATCAACCGGATCCCGCGGGCGGCAAGCGCATCGCGAAAGGTGACGACCGCGGTGAGCGCCTGCGCGGCGGAGGAATCCTTCGGGCTGGGCCGCTGGGTGAGCGCGGCGATCCCTGGCTGATAGAACAACCACCCGCGGGGGCCGGCGAGCACGCGGTCGCCGGCGTCGCGCAGGGTGAGGAATTGGGCAGCGGTGCCCCACGGCCGCAGGGACTTGGCGGTGACGCTTTGGTTTTCCAGTTGGTGTTCGAACGCGAGGAGGTTGTCGCGCGTCGGCGGGCGCGAGAAGACGTCGAGGACGCCGGGCCGCTGGCCGACGCGGGCGTCGGCGAGGAGTTGGATGCCGGCAGCGCTGGCAAGCAGCGCGAGGAAGACGGCAAGGGTGAACCGGGCAGGCGCGCGCATCAGAATTGAAAGTAGAGAAACGGGTTGGCCGACTGCGAAAACAGGGCAAGGAGCGCGAGGCCAAACAACGGCGCTAGCAGAAGCGCGCGCGGCCATGACAGCGACTCACTCCAGTCGTGCGCCTGGCGCGGCGAAAATAACAACGCGGTGGCCACCGCCATCGCCGCAAGCTTGGCCGGCGCAAACAACTGCGCGGCGAGCAGCGCGGTGGAATCGTCCGCGGCGGCCGCGCCGAGCAGCGCCTGGAAATACGCCAGCGCGTCCGGCAGCGAGGCGGCGCGGAACCAGACCCACGAGCCGAGCACCAGGACCATCGTGGCGGCCACCCGCACGGGCCGCGGCAGGGCATGGTAGATCGGTCGCCGGCCGGCGAGGCGTTCGGCGATGAGCAAGCCGCCGTGCCAGGCTCCCCAGGCAAGAAATGTCCAGTTGGCGCCGTGCCAGAGGCCGCCAAGGAGCATCACGATGGCCAGGTTGGCGGCGGTGCGGGCCGGGCCGCGGCGATTGCCGCCGAGCGGGATGTACAGGTAGTCGCGCAGGAAGGTGCTCAGTGACAGGTGCCAGCGCTGCCAGAACTCGGTGATGCTCGCCGCGCGATACGGCGCGTCGAAGTTTTTCATGAACTCAAACCCAAACATGCGTCCAAGACCCACGGCCATGTCCGAGTACCCGCTGAAGTCAAAGTAGATCTGCAGGGCGTAGGCAACCACGCCGAGCCACGCGCCGGCCATCCCTGGCGATTGCGCGCCAAACGCAGCATCCGCCACTGTGCCGATGGAGTTGGCCAGCAGCACCTTCTTTCCGAACCCCAGGATGAACAGGGCGGCGCCGGAGGCAAAGCGGGCACCGGTGTGGGGCCGCTCCCGCAGGTCGTGGGCGACCGTGTTGTAGCGGATGATCGGCCCGGCGACCGACTGCGGAAACAACGCGATGTAACAGGCAAAATCCGCAAGCGAGCGCGCCGCCGGCGCGGTGCCGCGGAACACGTCCACCACGTAGCTCAGCGCGTGAAAGATGTAGAAGGAAATCCCGATCGGCAGCGCGACCTCCAGCACGCGCACGCCGCTGGCGCCTAACAAGCCAAGCAGGCTGTTGAGGTTGGTCTGGAGAA
>JBILQA010000066.1:0-9830 GCA_044373535.1 Akkermansiaceae bacterium
GTAGCCCATCTTGACGAGCTTCAGGCAGTGCTGCTTGATGCCCATGTAGCTCATCCCCAGCGCCGTGGCCAAATCCGCAACCGGCGAGCCGCCCGAGCACTTCAGCTCTCCCAGGATGCCCAGCCATGCCGGCCGGGCCATGTCACGAAAAGCGGGTAAAAACATCAAGGATCACTGGTTTCCTGCAGCTTTAGGAATCCACCCAGCCGCCGCAAGACAAAGCTTGCGCGCAGCGGCCTAACAGGGAAGCTGGCGCATGAACTATCCGCTCCAGTTCCGCGCCAAGCTCATTGCCCTGACGCCGCAAATCCACGTGACCGACGCCGGCGGCCAGTCGGTGTGCTACGTCAAACAGAAGCTTTTCAAGCTCAAGGAGAGCATCCAGGTGTTCCGGGATCCGTCCAAGACGGAATTGTTAGCCACGATTGGCGCCGACCGGATCATTGACTGGTCGGCGCGCTATGCGTCCAACGCCGCGGATGGCACCGCCCTCGGCGCCGTCGGGCGCAAGGGCATGCGCTCGATCTGGCGCGCGAGCTACGAGGTCTTCAACCCGGCAAGCCAGGCGCCGAGCTTCCATATCCAGGAGGAGAACGCCTGGTCCAAGGTCGGGGATT
Source organism: Akkermansiaceae bacterium (assembly GCA_044373535.1). Lineage (GTDB taxonomy): Bacteria > Verrucomicrobiota > Verrucomicrobiia > Verrucomicrobiales > Akkermansiaceae > JBILQA01. The sequence goes on from JBILQA010000066.1 coordinate 618, forward strand.
CGATCTTGAGCGAAATCCCGCTTCTCGGACTCGTCTCGGGCTATCTTTTCCACCCGAAGTACCTTGCGACGCGCTCGGCGGACGGCACCGCGGTGATGCGTCTAACAAAGCAGCCGGCCTTCTTCGAGGGCCACTTCACGCTCGAGAAACTCGCCGAGCTGGGTGCCGGCGAGGAGCTCAACCTGATGCTTTCATTCATCATGCTCAACCTGCTGGAGCGGCAGCGCGGTTAGCAGAGCGGGAGCGCCCGGCGGCGGCGGCTGAACACCACGGCGGCGGCGGCGCAGAGCGCCAGCTCGGTTAGAAACGACCAGTGCAGAACAAAGCTCCAAACCCACCAGCTGCGCGTGGCGGGAACCTCGCACCAAGAGAAGGACTGGTCAGTTAAAGGATAGAGCCAGAGGACGCCGCCGAAGGGCGTGTCGAGAGCCAGGTGCAGGATGGTGCCCGCTACAAGGGCGCCGCCTAGCACGCCAAACGCACGGCGGCGGGAAACCCACGCCCACAACAAGGCCGCGGCCAGCGCACCGAGCCAGAATACCGGCAGGTGCGTCCAGTACTTGTGGTGGTGGGTGCGGCCGCCGTCTATCAGATAGAAATACAGCATGTCGATGTCGGGCAAGACGTTGCCGAGCATGAAGGCGAGCATGAAGCGCTCGCGCAAGGCGGCCCCGGCTCGGCGTGCAAGGGCCAACCCGGCAAGGTAACCGGCAGGGAGGTGGGCAATCAACATGGTGCGTTTGGGTACCTGCCAACCAAGCAGCCGCAGCTCGCCACGTCATGTGAATTGCGCGTGAAGACACCGCGCGGGGGCTCACCCGCGGACAGACAGAGTCCGGGCCCCAAGCCCCTGGGCCGGCGGAAAAGCAGACGAAACAGCCCCGCGCCTGAAGCCGCGGATGCCCGTGCAGTCGTTTGACATCTGTGGCGAGGCCTCTAACGTTCCGGCGCCCCCCCCGTTTGAGCGATTTTTTCCCCGTTCCCATGCACAGCGACCTTTCCTTCCGCTCCCACGCCCCCGGCTACTGGCCGGCCGAGGCAATGGCTCACTGGCACGACTACCGGTGGCAGCTAAAGAACCGCGTCAACACCCTCGCTGATTTGGAGGCGAGACTCACCCTCACGGACGCCGAACGCGCCGGAGTGCTGCTAGCCGGGCGCAAGCTCGCCATGAGCATCACTCCGCACTTCTTCAACCTCATCGATCCGCTCGACGCCGACTGCCCGGTCCGGCGCCAAGTCATTCCACGCCTTGAGGAAGGCTGGAACGCCCCCGAGGAGCTCGCAGACCCATGCGGCGAGGACTCCCACATGCCGGTTCCGGGTCTGGTCCACCGCTATCCGGACCGCGTGCTCTTCCTCGTCACCGACCGCTGTGCGTCCTACTGCCGCTATTGCACCCGCTCGCGGGTGGTCTCGGGGGTCGGCGAACAGCAGTTAGAAACCCAGTGGGAGGCCGCCTTCGAGTACCTTGAGCGCACCCCGGAGGTGCGCGACGTGCTGCTCTCGGGCGGCGATCCACTGCTTTTTTCCGATTCCAAGCTTGAGAAGATCCTCTCGCGCCTGCGGGCCATTCCGCACATTCAGTTTGTGCGCATCGGGTCGCGGATTCCGGTTTTCCTGCCACAGCGCATCACGCCGGAGCTCTGCGAGATGCTCCACCGCTACCACCCGCTGTTTATCTCCATCCACACCAACCACGCGCGCGAGCTCACCAGCGAGGTGCGCGACGCGCTTGGGCGCCTCGCGGACGCGGGCATCCCGTTAGGCAACCAGACCGTGCTGCTGCGCGGGGTCAACGATTCGGCGGACGTCCAGCGCGACCTTGTCCACAAGCTGCTGATGTGCCGGGTCAAGCCGTACTACCTCTATCAGTGCGACCTGATCAACGGCTCGTCGCACCTCCGCACCCCGGTGTCCAAAGGTTTGGAGATCATCGAGTCGCTCCGCGGCCACACCACCGGCTACGCGATCCCGCAGTTTGTCATCGACGGCCCCGGCGGCGGCGGGAAAATCCCCCTCAACCCGGAGTACCTGGTCTCCAGCGATCCCAACAAGGTCGTCCTGCGCAACTACGAGGGCGAGCACTTCGAGTACCCAGAGCCGACCGCCATGCCCGAACAGGTCCGCCGCGACCTCGCTGAGTCCGTCCTCGCACCGCGCACCTAGCAGGTTCCTCCGCCACCCTGCCGCGCCGCACGCCATGGGCCACCTCCCCGGTTGACACTGGCTGAAATATCCCGACCTTGTCAGGCCATGGCTTGGGACGACCACTTTCTGACTCTCTTTGGGCGCTGCGTGGCGGCGTACCGCGGCGGCAACAGCGACTTTGCCTCCCACTACGGCGCGGCGGACCATGCGCTGTTAGCCTCGATCGGCTGCAAGCCGCGCGAGCTGTTTGATTTTGTCGAGGACCATGTCGACGAGGGCGAGCCGTCGGCAGCCACCGCACTGCTGGTTGCCGCTGTGCGGCGCGACTTCTTCGCCGTCGTCCAAAACCGGGTGCCAAGCCAACGAGTGGTCACGGCCGACGACATTCCGACCTTTGGCGACGCCCTTGAGGGCATCCACTACCTACCGCGGCTCCTGGCCAAGGCGCGCGCCAAGCTGCGCGGCGAGCTCGACCCGGACGTCATGTTCTGCTGCGGCGGCGACCGCAAGTTCCTGCGCGACCACGGCGACATCCACCCGGCCGACTTCCTGCGCCATGTCTGGGCTGCTGGCACCGACGATGGCCCCGTGGCCGCCTTCGTCCGCGGGTCGGCCCGCGGCTAACAACTTTCCCGTTCGTTGAACATCTAACGCCCCCGGCGGCGCTTTTCCCGGAGCCGCAGGCTACCAATCCCGCCAGCACCCCTTCCAACAGCCCCGCCGGGGGCCCAACAGACCAGCCCACCACGCGAAGAACCGCCATCCTTATGGACACCCAAGAACTCTCCGACCAGATCGCCCAGTCGCGGCCGTGGATTGACGACGTGAAGAACGAGATGCGCCGCGTGCTCATCGGCCAGGAGCACCTCGTCGACCGCTTGCTCATCGGCCTGCTGTGCAATGGCCACATCTTGCTCGAAGGCGTGCCCGGGCTGGCCAAGACACTCTCGGTGAAGGCCCTTTCGGGCTGTCTCCACGCCGGGTTTGCGCGCTTCCAGTTCACCCCCGACCTGCTGCCCGCCGACCTGTTAGGCACGCTGGTCTACAACCCGCGGGAGAGCACCTTCACGCCGAAGCTTGGGCCGATTTTCAACAACCTGATCCTTGCGGATGAAATCAACCGCTCGCCGGCCAAGGTCCAGTCTGCCCTGCTAGAAGCGATGCAGGAGCGCCAGGTCACGCTGGGCGACACGACCTATCCGCTGCCCGATCCGTTCCTGGTGCTAGCCACGCAAAACCCGATTGACCAAGAGGGAACCTACCAGCTGCCCGAAGCGCAGTTGGACCGCTTCCTACTCAAGGTGACGGTGGGCTATCCGGGCAAGTCGGACGAGTTGGAGATTCTCGACCAGATGGCCACCTCGGCCAAGCCGTACCAGACCAAGGCGGTGGTGACGCCCGCGCAAGTGGCTAACAGCCGGGCGCTGGTCAACAGGATCTACATTGATCCAGCCGTGCGCGAGTACATCGTTGACCTTATCCACGCGACGCGCGCGGCGGGCAGCATTGACGCGCCGCTGAAGAACCTGATCCGCGCGGGGGCCTCGCCGCGCGGCACAATCAACCTGGCGCTGACCTCGCGGGCGCGCGCGTTCATGAGCGGACGTGCATTTGTGACCCCGCAGGACGTCAAGGACATGGCGCGCGACGTCCTGCGCCACCGGATCCTGTTGACCTACGAGGCGGAAGCCGAGGAGACCACCACGGACATGGTCCTCGAGCGGATCCTGGCCAAGGTGCCGGTGCCGTGAAAATTGCGCGGATCCGCCAGCCGCGCGCGCTTTGAAGCAAAACCCATCCGGTGACCCAGGACGAACAACACATCGAGGAGATCATGGCCCGCGTGCGGCGCCTTGAGCTGCGCGCCCGGCGCTTGGTCAAGGACTCGTTCTCCGGCGAATACCACTCGTCCTTCAAGGGGCAAGGGCTCGATTTCGATGACTTCCGCGAGTACCAGCATGGCGACGAAGTGCGCTTCATCGATTGGAACGTCACCGCCCGCATGGGCAGTCCGTTCATCCGCAAGTTCCACGAGGAGCGCGAGCTCACTGTGATTCTGGCCGTCGACGTCTCCGGCTCGGAAGGCTACGGGTCGAGGCACCTCAGCAAGCGCGAGTTGGCCGCCGAGATCGCCGCGGTGGTAGCTTTCAGCGCCCAACAGAACGGCGACAAGGTTGGGCTCTTGTTGTTTGCCGGCGAGCCGTTTCTTTACGTGCCGCCCGGCAAGGGGACGCGCCACGTACTGCGCCTGGTGCGCGAAATCCTCATGGCACGGCCAAGCGACCCGCGCACGTCGATTCCCGCCGCTTGCCAGTTTCTGATCCGCACGCTGCGGCGCAAGGCGCTGGTGTTTTTGCTCTCCGACTTCATCGACCACGACCTCGACAAGCCCCTCGGGACGCTGGCGCGCAAGCACGAGACGATCGCATTGCAGCTCGTCGATCCGGCGGAAAAAAGCCTCCCGGATGTTGGGCGCGTGGCGCTCATCGATCCGGAATCCGGCGCCGAAGTCGTGGTCAACACGTCCAACGCTAACGTGCGCATGGCCTACTCCAAGCTCACCCGGCGCCAGCGCGAGGGCCTGCGCGCCATCTTCAAACGCCACGGCATCGACGCCGCCGAACTCTCCACCGACGGGGATTTCCTGCCCGCCCTCCACCAACTTCTCAAGGGGCGGGCGCGCCGCCGCACCTCCTAACCATGCCCGCGAGTCCACCGGTTGAACTTCACGATGTCGAGAGCGCGCAGCGCTTCCTCGATGCGTTCTGGTTGCCCTGGTGGGGCTGGGCACTGATTGGGGTGGCCGCGTTGCTTGGGGTCTTGGCGCTTGCCTGGGTGTTCCTGCGGCTGCGCCGGCGGGTGCAGCCGACAGCGGATCCGGAGGCGATCTATCAGGCGGCGCGGCGCGGCCTGGCGGCCCTGCACGCCAGCGAGCTCACTGCGCCCGAACTGGCCACGCGGGTTTCCCTGCTGCTGCGCCGCTACCTCGCCGAGCTCACCCGCGATCCGGCGCTCTACGAGACGCGTGAGGAATTCATTGGCCGCTCCGACGCGCTGGCCCAACTGAGCCCAAGCGAGCGCAGCGCCACGGGCGGATTCTTCGACGCCTTGGCGCAACTGAAGTATGCTCCCCTGAGTCATGCGGTGGATCCTGCGCCGCTGCTAGAACGGGCCGAGTCGCTGCTGCGCGAGCTCCACCCCTCCCTCCTGCCCCGATGACCCTGCCCTGATGAGTGCGTTTCTGGAACATTTCCGTTTTGCCCAGCCACTCTGGTTGCTGCTGCTGGTGCCCGTGGCGCTGCTGCCCCTGCTGCGCGGCGGCCGCGGCCATGGCTCGGGACTCATCTTCTCCTCGCTTGCGGTGCTTGCCGCGCTGGCCACCCGCTCACGCCGACGCGCCGGCGGGATTGCCGTGCCGTTGTTAGTCATGGCGCTTGTCCCCGCCGTCCTCGGGCTTGCCCGGCCGGTTTGGCGCAACGAATACTCTAACCGCAATGCCAGCGGCATCGACATCGTCATCGCCTTTGACGTGTCGCTGTCGATGGAGATCGATGACTTCATGCGCCCCGACGGCCAGCCGCTGCAGCGCTTGGACGCCGCCAAGGAGGTCGTCACCGACTTCATCCGCCGGAGGCCCGATGACCGCATCGGCCTGGTCATCTTCGCCGGGCGGCCGTATTCGGTTAGCCCGATCACCCTCGACCACAAATGGCTAAGCGACCGCCTGGCCGCCGCCCAGCCCAGCCAGCTTGGTGAGCAGGGCACGGCGATCGGCTCGGCCTTGTCGGCCTCCGCGGTGCGCCTCGACCAGCGCGGCGCGGCGAGCAAGATCATCCTGTTAGTCACGGACGGCGCCAACAACGCGGGAAAAATTGCGCCGGTGGAAGCCGCGGAGCTGGCAAAGGAACTGGGGATCAAGATTTACGCCATCTCGCTGGGGACCGAGGGCGGGCGCGTGTCGCGCAGCATCCAGCGCTTTCCGACGCAGGAGTTTGACGTTCCGACCTTGCAGAAGATCACCAAGATAAGCGGAGGGGAGTTTTTCCGCGCGCTCGATACCGCCTCGCTGCAGGACAGCTTCCGCTCGATTGACGCGCTGGAAAAGACCGAGGTGAAGAGCTATCAGGTGATAGAGAACCGCGAGTTGTTTCCTTGGTTTCTTGGCGCCGCGCTGGTGTTGGCCGCGGCCGCGGCGCTGGCGCGCGCCCTCAATCCCCCGCCCATGCCCTGACTTCCCATGACCTTGGCGCAACCCATCTGGCTGTTTGGCCTGCTGCTGCTTCCGGTGCTCGTCATCGGCGCGCTGGTGGTGTGGCGGCGCCGCGCCAAGCGCTGGCGCGCGCTGGTTGCCGCACGGTTGGAGAGCCGCCTGGTGATTGGCGCGAGCCGCACGGCGGAGGTCGTCTCGTTGGGCCTGTTGTTGCTCGGCACAGCCTGCATCATCGGCGCTCTCGCACGCCCTCAGGGGCAGGCAAGAAACACCACCGAGACGATCCGCGGGCGCAATGTGATCATCATGCTGGATGTCTCTCGCAGCATGCTCACCCCCGACGTCAAACCGAGCCGGCTGGCCCACGCCAAGGCAACCGCCCACGAAATGGTCGACGCCTTGCCTAACGATCGAGTGGGCATCATCGCCATGGCTGGCCGGCCGTTCCTCGTCGCTCCGGTGACCATCGACCACGCCGCGGTGCACGAGACGATCTCCCAGTTGGATGAGGCGACCATCCCGCTGGGCGGCACCGACATCAGCAGCGCGGTGGGCATGGCCGTGCGCACCTTCAAGGAAACCGGGCAGAAGAACAACGGCTTGATCATCCTCTCCGACGGCGAGGACCACGCTGAGGGGCTCAAACAAGCCGCCGAGGAAGCGCGTGATGCCGGCGTGTTCATCTTTGCGGTGGGCATCGGCACCGCCCAGGGCGAGCTGGTGCCCGACCCGTTAGCGCCCGGCGGCGTGTTTCTCGACCGCAACGGCCGGGAAGTCCTAAGCCGTCTGGAGGAGCGCAAGCTGCGGCAACTCGCCACCGACACCAACGGCCGCTACGTCTCGAGCGCTGCGGGTGTCGACATTCCCGCCATGGCCCGCGAGGCCGTAACCGGTCTGGATGAATACGATATCCGCAGCGCGACGCGCTCGATCCCGCTGGAGTTCTATCAGTGGTTGTTACTTCCGGGGACCCTCCTGTGGATCGCCTCGGTGGTGGTGGCCACCCGCTGGCGCGCGCTGGCCATGGGGCCGAAGACCGGCGCTGCGGCCGTGCTGTTGCTCGGCATGCTGCTCTCCGGCTTGGCGCAGGGCGAGCCCCGGCCGGCGGCGCTCGGGAAGCTGCCGGCGCATGGCAGCATGCCGGGCGACGATTTTGCCATGCTCGCGCAGCGCAGCAGCGGTGAGCGGGCGGCGGCCTATCGGCTCGCGGCAGGCAATGAGGCCTACAAGCGCAACGACTGGGCCAGTGCCGGCGAGGCATTCAGCGCGGCGCTGCTGGCGCGCAACCCGGCGCTGCAGGCAAGCGGTCACTATAACCTCGGGACCGCCTTGTTCCAACAGGGCTGGGAGCAACTAACAGCCCAACCGCCGTATCCGGGACCTGAGCGCGGGCCGGCGGCTTTCGAGGAAGCCATCGCACGCCGCTTCGACGAGTGGAACAAGGTGCCAGCCACCGCCGAGGCGCCATCGCCGACCTACGAGCTGCTGCGCGCGGTGACGATTGCCTGGTCCGATGCAATCAACCACTATCGGTGCGCTCTGCGTCTAAAAGACACGCCTACCACGCGCGACAACCTCGCGCTGGCCCGCCACTATCTGCAAAAACTCCGCGACGCGCTTGAAGCGCAAAACGAGGAGCTTGAGGACGAGCTGCCGCCCGAGCAAAAGGGCAAGCAGCCGGAGTCCGGCGACGATCAAGGCCAACCCCAACAGCCGGGCGAGGGCCAGCCCAACAACCAAGGCGGTCCACCACAGGAGGGCGCCCCAGGCAAGGAGCCGAGCGACCAGCCGCCACCGGGGGGGGACAAGCAGGACCCGAAGGCGGATTCCGGCGAAGGTGGCGACAAGCCACAGGAGCAGCCCGGCGAGGGCGGGCAGCCAAACAAGACGCCCGGACAAAACAAGGATGACGAGCTTGACCGCGATTTCCAACCGGGCGAATCGGCCCAAGACCGGGCGCGGCGGCTGCTCGGCGAGGGATCTGATCTGGAACGCAGCCTGGTGCCGCCGGGCCGCCATGAATTCCGCCGGCCAGACAAGGACTGGTGAAGCAACTAACTTATCTCTGACCATGCGACTCTACCTTTCTCTGTTCCTTCTAGCAGTCATGCCGCTGGCGCGCCTGGCAGCCGCTGAACCGGCCGTGGAGGCAAGCCTCTCGAGCCAGTTCCTGGTTCGCGGCGAGGCGGCGGCGCTCGAGATCGTCGTCAGCGACGGGCGCCCAGAGTCGATGCCGACGCTCCCGGAGATCCCCGGCGTGAGCGTGCGCAGCGAAACCTTGGGCATGGCCCAGACGCGCATCCTGGCGGGGCGTACGCTGGCCTATGTGTTCACCTACACCTTGGCGAGCTTCACCCCCGGGAAGTATGAGGTCCCGCCGGTTGCCGTGCAGGTCAACGGCCAGGTGGTGCGCACGCAGCCCCTGAAGTTTGAGGTTTTCCCAACCGACCGGCTGGTCTGGCAGGAAACCGCGCTGGGCACCGCGCAGGTCCGCTATGCGACGTTCTTTGCCGCAGCCGCTCCGAGCCCCTTTGAGAACCAGTCGGTGCCGGTTGAATTGAAGATCTACTTCCCCGTCACCGAGCGGGTCGAGGAATGGGGTATTCCGGACTTCGAGCGCGACGGGCTCAACGTCTGGCGCTTCGAGCCGAGCCGCCTCAACGGCAGCGCGTCGCTCAACGGGACCACCTATGCGAGTGTTAGCTATCCTAGCACGCTAACACCCACGCGGGCCGGCAAGGTCAGCCTGGGGCCGGGCAAGCTGCGGCTGATGACCATCCAGTCGGTCCCCGATGTGTTCGGCTATCGCTCGATCTATCAACCAGCGCGACTCACGGTGGCGCCGCTCGAGT